>JAQUOR010000132.1 GCA_028717025.1 Candidatus Omnitrophota bacterium
GAGAAAATTGCTTGAGTATGAAAAATTCAAAGAGGCTGCCGAGTTTCTTAAAACAAAAGAAGTAGAACGGCTCAAATATGTAACACGTCCGGCAGCGGAGCTTGAGGATAACGAGGTATACGTAGAAGCATCTATTTTCGACCTTATCAGTGCTTTTAAAAGCGCGCTGAAAGAGGTTCCCAAAGATATATTTTTCGAGATTATCAAGGATGAGTTCACGGTTGAGCAGAAAATTCACGATCTCCTGCATTTACTTTTGGTGAAAGATAAGATACCGCTTCAGGATCTGTTTGTGAACGCAAAAAGCAAGATTGAGATCGTGGTAACGTTTTTAGCAATACTGGAATTGATAAAAATACGGGAAATCATCGTAATCCAGGAGAAAATTTTCGGCCCCATTTTAATCGTTCGCAGAGAAACGGTTGTCATTGCGCCGCCCCAACAGACTACAGAGCCGGGCCTTAAGACTACCGACGTTCAATAAACGTTTTGATCTTATAGCCTTGCATACATCATGCCATGGATGACGAAAGAGTTGTCGATTATTTAAAAGAGAACGAAGAAGAAAAGGTTATAAATCTTTCTCTTCGGCCGCATACCTTACGCGAGTTCATCGGCCAGAGGAGCGTGATCTCGTCTTTAGAAATCGCTATTTCTGCGGCAAAGAAAAGAACAGAACCCCTTGAGCACGTGCTTCTCTCAGGACCTCCCGGATTAGGAAAAACTTCGCTTGCATATTGCATTGCGCACGATATGGCCGCAAAAATAACCGCCACCAGTGGTCCCGCGATAGAGCGAGCAGGAGACTTGGTAGGAATATTGACCAATTTGGAAAAAGGGGATATCCTTTTTATCGATGAGATCCACCGGCTCTCCAAAGTGGTAGAAGAGTTTTTATATCCGGCGATGGAAAATTTTCAGATAGATTTTGTTATCGATAAAGGTCCATACGCAAAAAGCGTAAAATTTAACTTAAAACCTTTTACTCTTATCGGCGCAACTACCCGCAAAGGGCTCTTAAGTGCTCCGCTGCGCGGCAGGTTCGGCCTTTTCTATGATTTTGATTTTTACGCTCCGGCTGATTTATCGCTGGTGGTGGAACGAAGCGCGAAACTTCTGGATATTGCGATAGATATCGATAGTTCCATGGAAATCGCTAAGCGCGGACGCGGTTCGCCGCGTTTAAGCAACCGTCTTTTAAAAAGAGTCAGGGATTACGCGCAGGTGGTGGGCCAGGGAATCATCGATTTAGGAATTACCCGTCAGGCACTTGCGCAAATCCGGGTTGATGAAGAAGGACTTGATGATCTTGACCGCAAATATTTAAAAGCCATGATTGAGATGCACCAGGGTGGCCCTGTCGGCATAGAGACCATAGCTGCATCTTTAGGCGAAGACAAGGGAACGCTCGAAGATGTTGTCGAACCGTATTTGCTTAAAAAAGGCTTTATCGTGCGCAGCCCCCGCGGCAGGATCGTGAGCGAAACTTCCTACCAGCACTTAAATATCCCCTACACAAAGCAAGCCGCAGAGTAAATTCAACACATACCTTTAGATGGTAACGGCCAAGGCAACGAAGTCTCCCGCCTGCACTTATATTCGGCGGCCTGCCTGCCGGCGAGGCAGGGATCCCGCAGAGGCTTTAGTCGCATGCGGGACATATCGGTTTACGGCAACGTCTTAAATGTATAAGGATTAAAGCCGACTGGCGTGGCCTTTTGACGATACGGGTTTCTTAACCTTAGCCGGTAGGCGTTGTTAGATAGAGGATTATGCGCTTCTTTTTTATTTAGATTATGGTATAATTCTCCACCATACGCGAGAAAGCAAACGTGAATACACAGGCAGTAGAGCATGAATAGTTTGGGTAAATCGCTTATTATCATTGGTATAATAATCAGTATAATCGGTGTAGGGCTGGTATTTTTTTCCCGTTTTAAGATTCCTTTTTTAGGAAGATTGCCGGGAGACATTGTGATCCAGAAGAAAAATTTCACCTTCTATTTTCCCCTTGCTACTTCGATCCTGGTGAGTATTGTTTTAAGTTTAATATTGTATATTATTTCACGATTGCACAGATGACCGCATAAAAAAATATGTTCAAAGTCATAAAAGAAGACACAACGACACGTGCTCGGCTTGGAATCTTTGAAACGCGTCACGGCAAGGTTAAGACGCCTTCTTTTTTTCCTGTTGCAACACAGGCGGCAGTCAAGGGCCTTTCGATGCGGGAGCTTGAAGAGATAGGCATTGAGGGCCTTCTGGTAAACGCCTACCACGTTTACGTGCGTCCGGGTTTAGAGGTGATTAAGGCCTGCGGAGGATTGCATAAATTCATGGGTTTTAATAAAACAATTATTACCGATAGCGGCGGGTATCAGATCTTTAGCCTGGAGAATTTTCGTAAAGTAACCGATGAAGGCGTGACCTTTCAGTCGCATGTTGACGGAAAGTCGATTTTCTTGACCCCCGAAGATGTTGTCAAGATCCAGCAAGAGTTAGGCACGGACGTTATCGTTCCTCTTGATGAATGCGTCAAATATCCCGCTTCGTACGACGAAGCGGCTTCTGCCATGACGCGGACACTTAAGTGGGCTACGCGCAGCAAAGCTTTCTTTGATAGAAACGTCTCTAAAGAATTTCTTTTTTTTGCTATTGTGCAGGGTTCTACTTTCCCTGATTTGCGCCGTAACTGTCTGGACGAGTTGTTAAAGCTCTCTATAGACGGGGTTTGCATCGGCGGTTTAAGTGTTGGCGAGCCTAAGGATTTAAGGTATAATATGCTCTCTTGTGTCAACGAGGGACTTCACAAGCGCTATATACGTTATTTTATGGGCTATGGCATGCCGCAGGATATTTTAGAAGCGGTAAGCCTTGGGACAGACCTTTTTGATTGCGTTGTTCCCACGCGCATGGCACGTACCGGAACGGTTTTTACCTGGCAGGGTAAAATGGTGGTGCGTAATTCCCCGTATATCAGCGATACCAAGCCTCTGGACGAAACTTGTTCCTGCTATGTATGTAAAAATTTTTCACGGGCATACTTGCGGCATTTGGTCAACGTAAATGAGATTTTAGGCGTGCAGCTTTTAAGCTTCCATAATGTATTCTGGTATACGCAGTTCATGGATAAGATTAGAGAAGCAATCGCAGCGGATAGATTTAGCCAGTTTAAGAAAGAATTTCTATCGAGTTATAGAGAATAACTGTTTTTAAGCTATCAGCTTTCAGTCTTCAGCTTTCAGCTAAAAGATTTAAAAGCTGATAGCTGTAAGCTGAAAGCTAAAGAATATGATAATCGATATCGTCACTATTTTCCCTAAAATGTTTTCTCCGGTGCTTGGAGAATCCATCATAAAACGGGCACAGAGCAAAGGTCTCGTTAAAATCAGCTGTCACGACTTAAGAGACTATACCGCTGATCCTCATAAAAAAGTGGATGCTCCTACGTACGGAGGAGGCGGCATGCTCTTTAGGGCCGAGCCGCTGTTTACTGCGGTGGAAGCCCTTCTGGGTTCTACGATGTATCCAAGAGGGCATGATGATAAGAACAAACGCATTATTTTATTCAGCCCTCAGGGGAAAACTTTGACGCAAAGTTTGATAAAAAAATTCTTGCAGTACGAGCGCCTTATTCTTCTTGCTCCCCGTTACGAAGGAGTTGATGAGCGGGTGAGGAAGTATCTTGCGGATGAAGAGATTTCCATAGGGGATTACGTCTTAAGCGGAGCAGAATTGGCAGCCATGGTGTTTGTTGATTGCCTTACGCGATTGATACCCGGAGTGGTATCGGATAAGGAATCCATACGCAGGGAAAGTTTTGAGGAGAATCTCCTGGATTTTCCTTCCTATACCCGTCCGGAAGATTTTCGGGGGCTTAAAGTCCCGAGCGTTTTATTGTCAGGCAATCATGGCAACGTTGAGGCGTGGAAGAAGAAGCAGGCACTCCAGGTTACGAAGGAGAAGAGGCCTGATTTGTTGAAGCGTATTAAATAAACGAGAGACAGGAATTTGTTCGGTGTTATCCCGCTACGCAGCTTACGTCAAAATTCTCACGCTCACTCTGTGAGCAGGATAATTTTGACGCGCTTCGCGGGATTAATTCGACTACCCAGCAGGGTGCCCTGTTGGGCTAAACGATTTTTCAGCCAGGGAATCTGAAAAATCGTAAGTCTCATTAAGGAGGTTTTATGATGGATAAGTTAGTTATGGCGGAAAAGGAAATGTTGACAAACTTAAAGAAGGATTACCCGGCATTTCATCAGGGGGATATTATTAACGTTCATTACAGAATCAGAGAAAAGGATAAGGAAAGGATCCAGCACCTTGAGGGAATAATCATCAAAATCCAGGGTGAGATGCATCGAAAATCTTTTACTCTGCGACGCATTGCCTATGGCGAAGCGTACGAAATAAGCTTCCCTTACTATTCTCCCAATATCGCTAAAATCGAAGTTGTCAAGAAGTCCGCAAAGACGCCGCGCAGGAAAAAACTATATTATCTGCGCGATAAGATGGGTAAACAGGCGATGTTGGCATAGACTTAATTATCAGTTATCGGTTATAATTTATAATTGATAATTAATAATTGGCAATCGAAGTACCATGATAGTTGGTGTTGATGAAGCAGGCAGAGGGCCATTGGCGGGAATTGTTTCGGCGTGCGCTCTGCATTTGGTCGTGCCGCCGCCGTTTTGCGTGAAAGATTCCAAGGAGCTCTCTGCAGCACAGAGAGAAGCAGTTTTTCCCTGGCTCCTTGAACATTCTGTTCTTTGTCTTGGCATTGCAACACCCAGAGAAATAGACGAAGTCAATATCCTGAATGCAACAATGCTTGCGTTTGACCGGGCGATAGAGGGTATTATAAAAAAAGTACCGGCTTTAAAGAGCGCTCAATTTATTATTGACGGTAATATTTTTCGTACCGACCGCAATATCCGTTATGTCTGCATGGAAAAGGCGGACAAGAAAGTCAAAGAAGTTTCTTGTGCTTCTATTGTTGCTAAGGTTGCACGGGATTACCTTATGCATGTAGCCGATTTTCTTTATCCTCAGTGGGGTTTTTACCGGCACAAGGGGTATCCTACACGGGAGCATTTTTCTTTAATAAAGAAGCACCCGCTCACTCCTTTGCATCGTAGAAGTTTTTTCCCTTGTACTATGCAAGGAGAGAGTTCATGAAAGGACGCGGCGCATTTTACGAAGAATGCGCGGTTACGTTTCTTACCCTTAAGGGGTATAGGGTTTTAAAAAGG
>JAQUOR010000133.1 GCA_028717025.1 Candidatus Omnitrophota bacterium
CATACATAAGATAAAAGACCTTGAAGGAAAGCGTATCGCCACGGAGCTTGTGGGCTATACCAAGAAGTTTTTTAAAGAAAATAAAGTAAACGTGGAAGTGGAATTTTCCTGGGGCGCCACCGAAGTAAAGGTAAAAAGCGGGTTAGTCGATGCCATAGTGGAACTTACTGAAACCGGCGACAGCCTGCGCGCTAACGGCCTGCGGGAAATCGCTACTATTTGCACCTCAACGACAAAATTCATCGCCAATAAGTCAGCGCACAAAGATACCGCAAAAAGAAAAAAGATGGAGAACATCCTTCTTCTTTTAAAGGGCGCTCTTGATGCGCGCGACAAGGTGGGCCTGAAGCTAAACGTGAGGAAAAAAGATATTGATAAAGTCCTCGGCATATTGCCCGCGCTTAAAAAACCGACCATCTCAACCCTGACATTAAAAGATTGGTATGCTCTGGAAGTGATTATCGAAGAAAAGGAAGTGCGTAGACTACTGCCTCTTTTAAAAGAAAAGGGCGCAGAGGGGATAATAGAGTACCCGTTAAATAAGCTTGTTCCCTAAATACAAAGGAGAAGAAGATGCCTTGCGGAAGAAAAAGAAAATTGAAAAAAGTGAAAAGGCATTGGTTTAAGAAAAGAAGAAAAATGCAGAGGCATAAGTCCAGATAGTGTGCCGGAAGGCGACTATCGTGGTACGAGCGAGCGGAAGCGGAAAACCTGTGCGCTAAGCACCGTTGTTCCCGCAAGGGTAAAAAGCCTCGATGAGATTTTTTTTAGCATTGTGCGTGTTCTGTTGCGGTTGCTCATTCGCATTTGCAGAGAGCAAAGAAGTCACCAAGAGAATTTACAGCAACTATCTGCGCGGACTCTTTTTAGTAGAAGAAGGGGATTATCGCCAAGGGCTCTCTGAACTCGAAAAAGCAAAAAAATTAGACCCCGAATCCCTCCATATCCGCCTGAAAATCGCAGGCCTTCTTATTCGTCTGGGAGAAATCGATCGCGCAGAGAACGAATTAAAAGCAGCGAAGAAAATCAATCCGCAGAATTTCGATGTTTCGTTCGCGCTGATGATACTTTATTCATACACGCAACGCGACAAGGAATTAGAAAGCGAATACGGAGATTTTCTTAAAAGGGCGCATACCCTTAAGCCCGACGATATAAAAATTTCAGAAAGCCTGGCGCAGTACTACTTTTATAAGAAGAATTACCCCGAAGCAATCCGGCTCTATGAAACGATCGTAAAAAATAACCCTCAATACGTTGACGGTATCTTTTTGTTGGGTTTTTTTTACGAAGGAGTGGGCAAACATCAAGAGGCAATCGCATTATGGAAGCGTGCCTTGACTATCGACCCTGTGCATGCGCCAACGCTTAATTCGCTGGCCTACATTTATGCGGAAGCCGGTACGGATCTCGATGAAGCGCAGCGTATGGTCAAGAAAGCCATAGAGAAGGAGCCGGATAACGGCTCGTACATCGATACCTTAGGATGGATCCATTTTAAGAAAAAAGAGTACGCGATTGCTTTAGTGCAATTAAAAAGAGCGCTTAGCTTAACCAAGGACCCGGTTATTTACGAGCATCTCGTGGACGTGTGCATTGCGCAGAATCAACAGGCAGACGCGGTCAGCTATTGCGTGGAAGGATTGGTCGTTTTTCCTGATAACAAGAATCTGATAGAAAGATTCCGGAAATATGGAACGAAAAATACCGTACCTCAAAAACAAAGCCACTGAAATACGCAGACTCATCATCGAAATGCTTGCGAAGGCAGCGAGCGGGCACCCCGGAGGGTCTCTGTCGTCCGCCGACATCATTGCTTGTCTTTATTTTGAGGTGATGCGGCACAATCCAAAAGAGCCGCGGTGGCCGGACAGGGACAGATTTCATCTTTCAAAAGGACATTGCTGCCCGGCGCTCTACGCTGCCCTTTCTCTGTGCGGATATTTTCCGAAAGACGAATTGTGGAAATTGCGTAAAATAAACTCTCTTTTACAGGGTCATCCCGATAAACGCATACCCGGTATCGAAGTAGCAAGCGGTTCCCTGGGGCAGGGCTTATCGGTTGCGCTCGGCATGGCATTGGCAGCGCGGCTTGACGAAAAGGACTATCGCGTCTATTGTCTGATGGGTGACGGAGAGATACAGGAAGGAAACATCTGGGAAGCAGCAATGGCTGCCGCACACTATAAAGTCGACAATCTTTGCGGGATTGTCGATTACAATCATTTTCAGATCGATGGCCGTATAGAGGAAATAATGAATTTAGAACCTTTGGCCAATAAATGGGAAGCATTTGGCTGGCACGTTATCCAATGTGACGGCCATAACATAAAGGAACTCTTGGAGGCTTTTGCGAAAGCAAAGACGATGAAGCTAAAACCTACGGTAATTATCGCTAACACCGTCAAAGGAAAAGGCGTTTCATTCATGGAACACGTAGTTGATTTCCATGGCCGGGCCCCTTCAGAGAAAGAACGGGAAATTGCATTGAAAGAGTTAGAGGCTATAGAGAAAGCGGAGAAGCAAAAAGAAGATTAGCCATCAGTCTTCAGCTATCAGCTACCAGCTAATTAAATGCTGGGAAAAAGCTGAGAGCTGAAAGCTGAGAGCTGAGAGCTGAAAAAATGGAACAAATATACGCACGAGACACGTACGGTAAGACCCTTATCGAATTGGGGAAAAAGGATACGCGGGTAGTTGTCGCCGATGCCGATCTTTCCGGTTCTACGAGAACGTGTTTATTCGCCAGAGAGTTTCCTGAGCGTTTTTTTAATTTTGGCATTGCCGAGCAGAACATGATGGCGACTGCCGCAGGCCTTGCGAGTTGCGGTAAAATCGTTTTTGCTTCAACTTTTGCGATGTTTGCCTCAGCGCGGGCCTTAGGTCAGGTGCGTAATACCATTTGCTATAACAATCTTAACGTAAAGATAGTGGCAACGCATGCCGGCATTACGGTAGGCGAGGACGGTTCATCCCACCAGGCACTGGAAGACGTCAATTTTTTGCGCGCAATCCCCAACATGCGTATTGTGGTGCCTGCTGATGCACCGGAAGCGCGCGATGCGGTGATTGCCGCCTATGAAAATGAAGGCCCGTTTTATATCCGTCTGGGTCGTTCAAAAGTTACCACAATAGAGAAGAAAAAGAAATTCGTGTTAGGAAAGAGCTATATTCTCGAAGAAGGCAATGATCTGGCGATCATTGCCTGCGGTTTTCTTGTAAATGAAGCGCTCCTTGCCAATGAAATTCTAAAGAAAAAAGGAATTTCCGCCACGATAGTGAATATGCATACTATCAAACCGATTGACGCGGAAATGCTTCTTACGCTTGCCAAAAAGTATAAAAAAATTCTTGTCTGTGAAGAGCACCAGGTTACCGGAGGGCTATTCTCGGCAGTCACCGAAGTGGTGGCGCGTCACTGCCCTGTCAGGGTAGAGCGCATAGGGGTAGAGGATAGATTTGGACAATCCGGTTCGCCGGCCGAATTATTGGAGTTTTATGGGCTCTGTGCTAATGGTATCGCTAAAAAAACAGAAGAATTTCTACGGCAGCAGAGTTAAAATTTTAAGCCCTGCCAAGGTTAACCTTTATTTCAACGTTACAGGTACTTATCCTTCCACCAGTCCCTTCGCCGGTTACCATCACATCGAAAGCATTATCGAGCGGATCTCTCTTTGTGACGAAATCGAGATCACGGTGACAAAAGCGCAGGGCGTTAAAATCATATCAAATAAAAAAAGTTTGGAAAATCGCGATAACCTTTGCGTAAAAGCCGCTTCGCTTCTTGCACAGAAGCGTAAACTTCCTTTCGGCTTTATCGTCACCCTTACCAAGCGTATCCCCATGGGTTCGGGCTTAGGGGGAGGCTCTTCGAATGCCGCTTCCACGCTTTTAGGCCTTAATGCGTTGCTGGGTTTACGTCTTTCCCTTAAAGAACTGTACGCATTAGGCGCATGCCTGGGCAGCGATGTCAATTTTTTCCTTTCTCAAAGCCAATTTGCATATGTGCAGGGCAGAGGGGAACAAGTCACGCCCTTTAACGCAAAACCACTGCATCATGTAATTGTCTGGCCGGCTGTTAATCTATCCACAAAGGCGGTTTATCAAAATACAAGAGTGAAATTGACAAAATTTTTATCTAATGCTAATATAATCAAATATGCATTAAAAAAAGGGGATATCTCCCTTTTAAAGCAGAATCTTTTTAATGCATTGGAAGAAAGCGCTCTTTCTCTTTGCGGACAGTTACGAAAAGCTAAGGTTTGTTTCGATAAAAAAGGGATATTCTGTAGGATGACCGGTTCAGGCAGTGCCTTGTACACTATTTCCAGGAAATTGGAAACAGCGCGCTTTGGAAGCATGCATCCAAAACATTGGCTGGTTGTATCGGTTAAGACCTTTTAATCAAGACCGTCTTTTTACTCGTTTGTTTTACGAGTCTGCTTGAAAATTGTATTTTTTCAAGACAACTATGGTAAAGGCGCATTTGCTACCACAACATACATGCAGGGCGCAACGCTCTTCAGGTATTATTTGCCGCGGTATACAAGCAGTAACGCCACGGGATTGTATAGCGTAGAGTATTCTCGTTGTGGTTACCCTTTGGGTAAAGGGGAGGCAAGGTGATGATGGCAGATGTGCCGGTTGGTTTGAACTTGCAGACAGGTTTGGGTTAAAAGGAGGTACGTCCTATGGAAATCACAGAAGTCAGAATTTCTTTGAGAGACAATGAAGGAAAGCGCCTTAAAGCCTATGCGACAGTCACATTCGATAACTCATTTGCCGTACGTAATATTAAAGTAGTTGAGGGGAACAGCGGCCTGTTCGTCGCGATGCCTGCAAAAAAGATGAAGCAATTCTGTCCTCGCTGCGGTAAAAAAGTCGACGTCGGAAGCCATTATTGCAATCATTGCGGGGTACAGCTGCCTCCAGCGCCGCGAGAGGCAAATCCCGGTACCATTGCCAATAAACAAGCAACACACCAGGACCTGGCACACCCTATAAATCAACAGTTCCGTGACTATCTGCAAAGCAAAGTTCTCGATTCGTACTATCGAGAAAAAGAAATGTTTAAAGCAGAACCGCAGAAAGAAGTAAGTCAGGAATTAAACAGCTAAGTCCTAAAAATAATTATCTTTACGGCAAACCGCGTAATTAGAGCATGGGGTATTGTTTTCTTTTCCCTTATATAAAGTTAGAATTATACTTTAATATTTCTGCTGCAAAAGAAGTGGTAAAAAATTTC
>JAQUOR010000134.1 GCA_028717025.1 Candidatus Omnitrophota bacterium
AAAACGACTTACGACATTATTCTCCGGCCTCTTGATCGTCAACGACTTTCTCATGGTCCTATGTGCCTTCGCTCTTTCCTACTGGTTGCGTTTTTACTCGTCTTTTTTTGCCAACCCCTTAGGAATTCCTTCCCGTCAACAATATATCTTTCCCGCACTATTTACGGCGATAGTCCTCATCGTGGTGGCAAATGCCGACGGGTTATATGTGTTTACCCCTACAAAAAAATTCATCGATTATTTCTTTAAGCTTTTTAAAAACATATGCATCACCATGTTTTTTATCTTTGCGGGAACATTTTTTTATCGTGAATTTACGTTTTCGCGTTCTCTGATCGTTCTGCTCTGGATAACCATGGTGTTGTTTCTGACCTTTTCCCGTTATGTTTTACGCAGGGTATACATACAGTATATTTTACCTAAAGTAAGAAAGAAAATATTGATCATAGGCAATCCCGCGAACTTCGAAGCGTTCAGGAAGCATACGAAATATTTCCGGTTTTACGGAGAAATTTCCGGTTTTATCTCTCATCGTAAACACCTGCAAGCTGCCAGCGATCAGCAGTGCCTTGGCTCTATCGAGGAGTTCGAGGCGATTTTGGAGAAGATTAAGCCCGATGAGATAATCCTTGCGACCCTTGAAGTCCCTCGTAAAAAGATAATCGAATTGATCTTGGAGTCGGAAAAACGCCTGGTAAAGTTTAAAATAGTGGCGGATCTCTTGGAGATTATGATCCAACAGTTTGAGCTCGAAAATATCGAAGGCTTAAATTTGCTTAAAATCAAAGAGTCCCCGCTCAATTTTGTCTATAACCGTTTCTTAAAACGGTTTATGGATATTACGGGTTCTTTTCTGGGCCTCATCCTGCTTTCACCGGTCCTTGCGGTAGTCGCGTTACTGGTAAAGCTGACATCTGTCGGCCCTGTGTTGTTTGCGCAGGAACGGGTGAGCGAAGAGGGAAAAATTTTTAAAATATATAAATTCCGCACCATGATCCATGATGCGGAGGCTAAAACAGGCCCTGTTTTTACGCAGCAGCAAGATGAGCGCTGCACCAGGATCGGTTCATTCTTACGAAGGTACAATCTGGATGAATTGCCGCAGTTATTCAACGTCGTGCGCGGCGAGATGAGCCTTGTAGGCCCGCGACCCGAGCGGCCTCATTTCGTAGAACAATTTAAAGACGATATCCCGCGCTACATGAGCCGCCATCACGTAAAATCCGGCATTACCGGCTGGGCGCAGGTTAATGGGCTGCGCCAGGGAACGGCTATCAGCGAGAGAGTAAAGTATGACCTTTACTATTTGGAGAATTGGTCAATATGGTTTGATCTAAAAATCATCATGCTTTCTTTTGCGGCAATAAAAAATGCCTATTAAGAAGATCCCGGAGATTTTTTAAATCTCTGCAATCTTTTCCTGATCTCTGGAATCATATATGAATATGATAAAAAAATTAGATTATATTACAGAATTTTTCTTGTATGTTTTGGCGTTCGGTGTTACCTTCTCAAATCCCGTCGTTGAGGCCGGTGCGGGTTTTATTATGCTCTGTTTTATTATCAAGTGCATCGCATTGAAAGATTTTGGAATCAGGGCGAGGCCTCTTACATTTTTGATCATACTCTATTTTGCATGGCTTTTATGTTCGCTCTTCTACAGCGGCTATCACAAAGAAAGTTCCGACAGAATTCTTCGCTGGTTACGCTATTTCGTGCTTTTTTTTGCCTTAGTCGATTATTTTTCTAAAGATAAAAAAAGAATAGACCGTTTTTTCTGGGCTCTCATTGCTATCGCGACATTTACGTTCATAAGCGGCATTTTTCAGGAAATAACCGGTTTCTCTATCCTGCGACACGATCGTACCGTCAATAAACTTGATGCGATACGCAGGATAAGCGCTTCATTCGTTCATCCTAACGATTTCGCGGCGTACATTATCACCGTTCTTCCTTTAACCTTTGCGTTTTTAGTACCTTCGTTAAAAAAATGGAAAAGAATGATATTGGTTGTAGCTTGCCTTTTGGGTTTTTATTGTCTCTTTAAAACATCCTCGCGAGGTGCCTGGTTGGGGTTTTTAACAGCTATTATTTTATTCTTTACTTTCTACAATAAAAAAATTTCTATTGCCATTCCCATCGTGCTTGCCGCAACGCTTTTAGCGGTGCCGGGCGGCCGCGACCGTTTTTTAAATCTTTTTTCTCAGGAACACAACACTGTCTGGGAACGAATGCAGTTGTGGAAAGGTACATGGGCCATGATCAAAGAACATCCCGTGGTAGGCTGGGGTCTTAACACCTTTTCCAGGTATTTCCCGCTTTATAAACCGGCAGAATACCCGGACTTGCGCTACACGCATAATTGCTATCTTCAAATGTGGTCAGAGATAGGTATTATCGGACTAATTATTTTTGTAAGTATTCTTGTTGCTGTTTTTGCGCTTACTTTGCGCGGCATAAGGAAAAAAATGGACACAGGTTTTAAGGGCTTTGTTCTCGCAGGCCTTATCTGCGGATATCTTGCTTTTTTAATCCAAAGCGCGTTAGATACTAATTTATATTCGCTCGTGCTTACCTTTCATTTCTGGGTGTTGACCGCCTGCATCGTTTCTATTAACGCGGTACTTAAAGAAAGGACGGATGCCTGAAGACTATACCATATCAGCAGTAGTCTTAAGCCGCAATTCGCAGAATAAGATTTCCGCCTGCCTTACGTCGCTTGTGGGCTTTGCCGATGAAATCATACTGGTTGACGGAGAAAGCAAGGATGCTACCATTGCGATTGCGCAAAAGTTCGGCGCTAAAGTATATTCACATAAATTCCTGGGCGCTTTTTCGCTGGAGCGTAACTTCGGCATAGAGAAGGCAACAAGCGTTTGGGTTTTACAGCTTGATAGTGATGAGGTGGTAAGCGAGGATTTTAAAAATAAATGCAACACAACGCTTCCTCACACTTCGCACGCCGCATTTAAATTCTTAAGGAAAAACTCATTTTTAGGGCACCCCTTTACCTATGGCGGCTGGTATCACTATTCGCAGCATCTTTTAAAAAAAGGCCTGGCGCATTATGAGGGAAGAGTTCATGAGCGCATGGTGGTAAAGGGCACCGTAGGGGAAATTGCCGCCGATATTTTGCATTTTCCTTTTGATAGTATTACCGAGTTTGTTGACCGGCAGAATCGCTATACAGAATTACAGGCACAGGATATTCTTGATACCGAGAGCCCTCTTGATATAAAGAAAATAAAATATAATCTTACGTGGAAGCCACTGAAGCTTTTTAAAAAAATGTATTTGAATAAAAAAGGCTACAAAGAGGGGGTCTACGGTTTGATATTCTCGATACTTTTTAGCTACGTTCATTTTTTAAAGTGGGTAAAAGTATGGGAGAAGCTTTATAATCAACCGAAGGCTGATTAGTTTATAAGCTCATAAGCTCATGGGCTCATGCGTTAGAGAAAAGGAAAAATAGTAAGTACATCGACCTTTATTAAGTTTTTAGAGATCCCACGGCTCTTATTTTCTTTTTATCTTTGCCTTAAGGGCTTACGGTCTAAAGTAAACTCATGGACAATATCCTTATTATCCGTTCAGACAGGCTCGGAGAGTTTTTGTTGAGCTTACCGGCAATAAAATTAGTGCGGCATAATTATCCCAAAAGTAAGATTTATCTCTTGGCGCAAAAAGATAATATCGAACTGGTGAACAACCTTGATTTTGTGGATTTCTTTTTAGAGTATAAGCCTCACATGCAAGGGTTGCGGGGCGTATCGGAGCTTGCACGTCTCTTTAAAAAGGAAGCGATAGACTGCGTCATGAGCCTTAATCCAAAAAAAGATTTTCATCTGGCAGCGTTCTTGGCCAGGGTGCCCATACGGGTGGGCTATGATAGGAAATGGGGCTGGTGCCTGAATAAAAAAATAGAAGATAGAAAATTCCTTGAAGAAAAACACGAAGTTCTTTACAATATCGAATTAGTGAGCCTGGTATGTAAAGAAACTTTCGTGCCGCAGGTTACCTTGCCCGCAGGAGATCGTCTGATGCAGTCTTCTTTAAAAAATATCATCGATAGTAACAAAAAATATGTTATTATTCACCCCTTTACTTCCAACCAGGCAAAACAGGTAGAGGATGCATTCTGGGTTACTCTGGTGGGAAAATTAAAGGACGCCATAACGTGCGACATTCTCATGATTGGCAGCAATGCGGAAAAAGAACGCAGCCAGATATTAGCAAAGACTCTCGATGTCGCCAATGTAGCAGGTTTAACGGATTTAAAAAGTTTAGCCCATCTTTTATCGCGCAACTGCCGTTGTTTTATTGGTTTAGATTCAGGGCCCATGCATCTGGCAAGCATTTTAAAACAACCAACCGTAGGACTCTTTCGCATCTCTAATCCGCAGCGTTGGGGTCCGTATGGCACGCGCTCGTTTATCGTAGAAGGCAGTAACGTAAATATATTTATAAAAAAGATCGATGAGATACTATCGTTTATTAAAGCAACCAGCTAAAGGAGTCTAGTCTATGGGTAAAACATTGGTATCGGTGGTAATTCTTACCAAAAACGAAGAAACGAGGATTGCGCAGTGTCTTGACTCTGTGCGAGAGTGGGTTGATGAGGTAATCGTCGTGGATGATGAATCCCTCGATGCCACCGCAACCATTGCGAAGAATTATGGCGCAAAAGTTTTGATTAAAAAAATGCAGGTAGAAGGATCCCACAGGAATTGGGCATACGCTCAAAGCAAAAACCTTTGGATTTTAAGCATCGATGCAGACGAGCGGGTGACAGAGGAGTTAAAGAAAGAAATCACTGACATGCTGCGTACTGACCCTGCGGAAGTCGTCTTTACGATTCCACGCAGAAATTTTATCGGTGATTATTGGATTCGCTGGGGAGGGATGTATCCGGCTGCCCAGATCAAACTATTTCGTAAAGACAGATTCCGCTGGGAAGAAGTCGAGGTGCATCCGCGGGCATCCTATGAAGGCGAATGCGGCCACTTAAAGTTTGATTTGATCCATCTTACCTACAGGGATTGGCAGGATTTCTTGAAAAAACTTAATAGTCAGACAACGCTTGAAGCGATAAAGTGGTATAAGCTTTCTCTCCAGAATCCCGAGAAAGCAGCGTATAAAATGAATTGCTTTCATGCTTTATGGCGTACGTTCGATAGATTTATCAGGGGGTTTTTTGTGAAACAGGGTTTTCGCGACGGTTTTACCGGTTTTATGGTCGCCTAT
>JAQUOR010000135.1 GCA_028717025.1 Candidatus Omnitrophota bacterium
AACTTAACCATGAGCCATTTGACATTAGAATAATCCGTCGCTACCTTATAGCGATCACCGGAAAGACTATAGGCTTCGCTTCCAGCAATATCTTCTCTCTTTACATAAACAGCTAGTTTGCTTTCTACTTTTTTCCCATTTTTCCATTTCTTTAAGATTTCCAATGCTTGAGGAAGATCATCCTTATCAATCTTTCTGCGCTGCGCCCCAAGATCAAAACCATCATGTTCCACTTTAATAAACAAAATTTCTACATTCTGAATGGCGCGTTCGTTATCAAAAAATAAAATACTAGTTTTCACTCCGCTGTAAGGCTGAAAAACTCCTGGAGGTAAAGACACTACGGCATATAATCCGTCTTCTACCAGTTTCTTACGAAGAGCCGTGTGAGCTGTGGCTGATTGAAAAATAATGCCCTCCGGAACGATCATACCAGCCCTGCCCTTAGGTCGAAGGTGAGTGATAAAATAATCTACAAAGAGCACTTCGGAACGATTTGAAGGAATGCCGAATTTATTATGTGTGCTTACGCCTCCCTTAGGAGACATAAATGGCGGATTGGCGAGAATAACATCAAACTTATCAGCCCAACGCTCATCCTGTGAAAGCGTGTTGTAATTGTATATTTTGGGGTTCCTAAAATGATGTAAATACATATTTACCTGCGAAATACGCACCATCCCCGGGTCAACATCATAACCTTCAAAGTTATTCATAAGCGCCTTACGTTGATCTGGAGTAAGTGGCTTTTCGCTATTCTTTGAACCGTCGGAATCCTTACCGTCGTGCTGTTCTAAAATATGTTTGTAAGCGCTCACTAAAAATCCGGCTGTGCCGCAAGCAGGATCAAGTACTTTGTCGTCCTTTGTAGGATTTACTGCCGCAACGATAAAATCAATTATATGCCGGGGCGTACGAAACTGCCCGGCATCACCTTGGCTACCCATAATAGAAAGCAGATACTCATAAGCATTACCAAGC
Source organism: Candidatus Omnitrophota bacterium (assembly GCA_028717025.1). GTDB lineage: Bacteria > Omnitrophota > Gorgyraeia > Duberdicusellales > 4484-171 > JAQTOI01. Next base: position 982 of record JAQUOR010000135.1, read on the forward strand.
TCTTCAGAATGTGAATAATCAAAATAGTTAATTTCTTTTAAGAAAAGCCCAAGCACTTCTGGTGAACGGTAAGGTAAAAATGCGGATTTAAAAATACCTCGAAAGAGTTCAGGGAGTTGTTTAGCCTCAGAAAATTTTACCAGCGCCTCTGAGTAAAGGTTCATACGCTCTTGATTGCCCAAGCGAGAGTCCATAAGGCGAGTCCATGCGTAACGCTCTAGGTTGCCCACAAAAAACGATGGCTCTCCACCAGCTTTAATAGCGAACTGATCCATATCATCCATAAACTTATAAATAAGTGCGTTAGTAATCTGGTCTATTTGAGAAGATGGATTGGGAACAACGCCCACTAGTATTTGGCGAGCGGCATCAATATGACGTTTAGTTTCTTGTGTAAGCATATTTTTTAAGCCATAAATGTATTCAAAGATACATAGTCTTTGATATACGTGGGAACGATTGTTTTGTAACTATTTAGCTTTTGGTATTCGTCAAAACCGAAAGACGAGCAGAAATTAAACTGCGCGGGCGTGTTATTCTTAACTATCTGGCGGACTTCTTCATCCACAATGTACGCCTTAAAGAAACTCTTTACCGCATCGTAATGTTCCATATCTACATTATTCACCGCTTGGAATTTAAGCCACTCTGACTCAAGAATATCGTCTTTCATCTCAAAGCCATCTTTCTGGCCGAACGCAACTAAAAGAAATTCGCGAATCGAGATACGGCGGTCTACATGAAATGCCTTGCGAATCTTCTCAAGATTGAGGAAATACTTTGGATTTTCAAAGACGTGTTTCTTGGTATATTCTTCTGCGCCAATAACATCGCCGTTATCCCAGAGATTTTTAAGCGTAGCATTTCCGAGTACATCTTCGTCTACCGCCTTTTTGAATCCTTCACGGTCAATGCGCATCCCCTCCGCACCAACAGGAATCTCCGCAATGGTTTCAATGGCATCGGGATAAGCCAAATCAATCATCCCTTTAAACACTTTATTCCCCTTTTCATCTACATATTCGGTCTCTGCGTCCTGGCCAGGTCCCACCTCAACTGCAATTCCTTTAGGAGCTTTTTTTATCTGAGGAAGCGCAATTTTCTCATCATACTGGAACTCTCTTTCAAAATACTCGCAGGTTGCAAAGAAATCAAAGAATTTAAACCGTTCCTTGGATGCGGCGCGGGTTTCTTTTGCCGAATAGTCTATATACTCAAAAAGATATTTGCGGGTTCCTCGGCCTTTTATCTGCACAAATTCAGAAGGGCTAAAAACCGGGCGCATTAAAGCGAGATTTAATATATCCTGACAGTCATAGCCGGTTGTCATCATGCCAACAGTCACACACACGCGTGTCTTGCCGGAATCATATCCTTCTGGATATTTTACCTTACCGCCCAAAACGTTATTTGCAAAATTAATTGTCATTTGTTGAGCGCCCTGTACCAATGACGTAACCTGCACGGCAAAATCAGATTCTCCGTATTGAGCTGGCCATTTTTCAAAAGCCAGTTTATTCAAAATGTTAGAAATTCGCGCGGCATGGCTTTGTGATACACAAAAGACAATTGATTTTCCAAAAAGATCTACGCCATGCATTTTAGCTATTGGGTCAAACAACCCGTTATCTATAAACGCTTTACACATGGCAATATTTGTTTCTTCGTTAAAGAACTTCCGCTCATAATGCCGTTCATTGTAAACTTCCTCTACTGAAACGCCTTCTTCCGTACTAGTATGCACAGCATAGCCATCATCTGAAAGAAGCTGTGTCGTTATCTCAGTACGCGCATCTACGATAACAGGATTAACTAAATATTTAGGAACGCCATCCAATAGCGAAAACCGAAATGTAGGCTCTCCCGAAGCACAACCAAATGTTTTATATGTATCAAAAAGTTGGCGGCGCTCAAACTCACGTTGTGTATCAACGTCTTCAGAATCAAAACCTTTTAGATAATCCTTTGGCGTAGCGGTAAGCCCAAGTTTATAGCCAACAAAATATTCAAACACTGCTCGACTATTACCTCCGATAGACCGATGTGCTTCGTCAGAAACGACAAATTCAAAATCAGTCGGAGAAAATTCCTTCTTAAAGCGATCTCCCGCAAGGAAAGTCTGAATGGTTGATACAATAATTTGGGCGTTGCGCCATGAATCGCGACTATCCTTGTAAATCATAGCAGTAAAATCCCGCCCAAGATAAGCTCTAAATGCTTTATGTGCTTGCTCTTCTAATTCAAGGCGATCAACCAAGAATAGTATACGGCGGGCGTTGCCTGATTTAAGAAAAAGCTTAATGACGGCGGCAGAAATGAGCGTTTTGCCTGTTCCTGTTGCCATTTCAAAAAGAAATCTGGTTTTACCGTCTTTAGCAGCAGCCTGTAAACTCTTGATTGCCTGCACCTGATAGGGACGCATTTGCTTTAGATTGTTATTACGAAGAAACGCGGGGCGCTGAGCGTCATCTTGGAAAGCAGGATCTCTTGCGAAACCAGGCATTTGTGATTCCATAATATAATTTTCATCTACAGGGGTATCCGCAAGTTCTTTGGGATTAGGCGTATAGACTTTATACTGCGTGACAGATTCTTGAGTTGGAAATCGAGAAATAGTTTCAGGATTACCGTGCTTAGTATCCCAAAAATAATGGATATTGCCGTTTGAAAGAATGATAAATCTAGCGTTTACATTACGCGCGTAATTTCTAGCTTGCTCCTTAGCAGACAAAGGATCAATAGATTCTTTCTTAGCCTCAACCACCACAAGCGCGCGACCATCTTTATCAAGCAGAAGAAAATCAATCGCACCTCTACGCTTATCATGTGTTTCTGCGTTCTCAAAATCATCACCTAATTCAGAAAATTTAACTCCAGCCTCAAGTTGAATATTAACGGGTCCGTATTGGTCCGCTTCGAAACGCCAACCCGACTCTCCGAGTTTTTTATTAATCTTTATCCTTGCTTGAGCTTCTTTTGCCATTTTTCTTTAATCAGCTCTTGATGCCTACTATCTTTTATTTCCACAATGGTGATTCTTTCCAACCATCAGGGAATCCCATGCTCCACCGAGATATCTCAGGATACTCATCAAGCAACGTAAGCAACCGGGCTTCCCATTGGCTTTGTGGAGCGATAATTCTTAAAAGATAACGTAGAATAGTTAGTACACCAAAAATCCTGTTCTGCGGTATAAGAACAGGCTCATGCCATTGTGGATACTTATTCTTCCTGGGGATGTACGGCTTAACGCCTAGCTCTCTGTTCCAAAGACGGCTATGATGCGCACAAATATTGCGGATCACGTTAATCGTCTGTAACCAAGACGACAAAACCTCATCAGGGATACCATAATAAGCAGCGATTTCTTTCTTAAAAGCAACGGTCATCCCTCTATACATAGTAAGAATACAACCAAAAGACATAATCTCGCCGGTCATCCATAACGGTAAAAGTGCATGGTTATCACCGTATTTCTTTCTGAAATGCTCTACAAATTGTTCATGACTGCGGTTGACTTCTTTATTGATTTCATCAACCCAGCGCGAATGATCATCAGCCTCTAAATTTGGCAAGATTTCTTGTTTTGTATACCCAAAGGCACCCGATTCATGAGCCAGAATACAGATAAGCTGTGTTCTAATAGATACCTCTACCCTTTCAATAGCATCCATAACAATCAAGCGTAAACGACGGTCAAACGTATAATGGCGCCATGCTTTTTCAAAAGTTGTCCCCGGTTTAAAGTTATCGTCAGGCTGACGATAAGGATAGAGATAACCGCTTAATCTGTAATAATTAACATTTCTTAAGCGATCAATAAGAAATACACGATCTACAACAAGGCCGCGCTTAATAAGCAGGCCTGCTTGCTCTTCAAAAGATAAAGGGGGTTTATCGTATTTCATACGACAAACCCCCCATAAAAGCAAAAACCCACCGAATTTCGCATGCTTTTCAGCAGAGGCGCGGCGGGTATGCTATTAACAATATAACCAATATTTTCTAAAAAATCAAGTCTTTTTATTTGTATTCTATGCATTTTCTTGAGCCCATTCTTGCTTGCCATCAACAAAAAACCTCCGCCATTTCTAGCGAAGGTTTTAATTATTTTTACGTGGCAGTTCCCCCTTCGAAACATACCACTTTACCTAATTGTTGATTAATTTTTACCATAAAAAACTGCTTCTGTCAATCATTATCTATCATAGAACCATTGTCGTACTTAATACAT
>JAQUOR010000136.1 GCA_028717025.1 Candidatus Omnitrophota bacterium
GGCCCGCTTGGCGATTGTTGTCGAAAAGGCATTAAAACAAGCGTACATCTGGGAAGAAGTAAAAGACAGGCTACATGAATATGCCTTTAAGTTATCCGGGGGCCAACAACAACGGCTCTGTATAGCAAGGACCTTGGCAGTTGAACCCGAGGTAATCTTGTTCGATGAGCCCTGCTCGGGGTTAGACCCAATTTCAACGGCAAAAGTAGAAGAAGCGATGCTTAAGCTTAAAGAGAAATATACTATTATTCTTGTCACCAATAACGTAAAGCAAGCGGCGCGCGTGGGAGACAAAACGGCATTTTTCTTGATGGGAGAGTTAATTGAGCTCGATAAAACAGGAAAAATCTTTACCGCGCCGGCTGATAGCCGAACGGATGATTATATCAGGGGAAAATTCGGATAACATTAATTTTTTAGAAGCGGAACGCCGCGCCTGCCTGCCGGCAAGGCAGGGAACAAAACGTTCGCCAGGCTGAACGATAGGCGAAATCTCACCAAAGGCGGACGGATAGACGCTGGATTTCCGCGATATTCCGCGTAGATATCCGCGGAAATCTGCTTCTATAACCAATTAAGTTCATGGCGAAAATAGTCACCAATAATTTAAATTTGTGGTACGGCGACTTTCATGCGTTAGAAAGCGTCAATGTCGCTATCGCAGAAAAAAGAATCACGGCAATCATCGGGCCATCGGGCTGCGGAAAATCGACACTGCTACGCGTATTTAACCGGATGAACGATCTTATTGAAGGAACGCGCGTTGACGGTGAAGTCCTGGTTGACGGAGCCAATATCTTTGACGCGCAAACCGACTTGGTCACCCTGCGTAAAAAAATAGGCATGGTCTTCCAAAGGCCAAACCCTTTTCCTCTATCGATTTATGAAAATATTGCTTTTGGACTAAAAATCCATGCCTATCCTGCTGCCAAGGGTGAACTTGAAAAAATCGTAGAAGAAAGTTTACAATCGGTATTGCTTTGGGATGAGGTAAAAGATAAATTGCGTAAGCCAGCGCTGCGTTTATCCTTGGAACAAAAACAACGTCTTTGCATTGCCCGCCTTATTGCGGTAAAACCGGAAATATTATTGATGGACGAACCCTGCTCCACCTTAGACCCCCAGGCAACCATGAAAATAGAGGAACTGATGCGGGAGTTAAAGCGTAATTACACGATTATAATCGTTACCCACAATATGCAGCAGGCAGCGCGCGTTTCTGACGATACCGGTTTTATGCTTCTTGGAAAGCTTATCGAGTTTAACCGTACAGAAGCAATATTTACTTCGCCGTCGGATGAAAGAACGGAAAATTATATAACGGGCAAATTCGGGTAACGCTAATTTTTTAGAAGCGGAACGCCGCGCCTGCCTGCCGGCAAAGCAGGGAACCAAACGTTCGCCAAGCTGAAAGATAAGCGAAATCTCGCCAAAGGCGGACGGATAAACGCATAGAAATATGAATAAGCTATTGTATAGTGAAAAAAAATCTTGTATGATAAGGAGTCCCAACTATACGTTAGGATTTCCAGTAAACTTTGACACAAAGAAACGCGAAATAATAATGCGCGTTTGCGATCCGGCACGGTTAAATGCCGTGCGTCTATCCGCGTAGCTATCCGCGGAAATCCGCTTCTATAACCAGGAGGTAAATATGGAAAGACATTTCGACGAAGAACTAAAAGACTTGAAAGAAAAATTAGTAAGGATGTCCTCTATCGCAGAAGAAATGATCGAGAAATCAATCACTGCGCTTAAGGACCGCCGGGAAGATCTGATAGAAGACGTTTTTGAAAAAGAAAAGATCATGAATATGCTGCAGATTGAAATTGATGACTTTGCGTTAAAGCTTATTGCATTACGTCAGCCTGCGGCCAGCGACTTACGCTTTATCGTTTCAGCGATAAAAATAAATTCTGATTTAGAAAGAATCGGCGACTTAGCTATTAATATTGTAGAGCGTACGCGCGATTTACTGAAAGAGCCGCCTTTAAAGCCTCTCATAGACATCCCCCGCATGGAGGAAATAACCCAGGAGATGGTAAAAGATGCCATCGACTCTTTCATTAATAAAAACTCTACTGCGGCAAAAGACGTCTGCATGCGCGATGACCTGGTAGACAATTTAAACAACCAAATATTTAGAGAACTTTTAACATACATGCTTTCCGACGCTAAAAACATCAACCGGGCTATTGAGCTGATGCTCATCGCGCGGCATCTTGAGCGTATCGCAGATCATGCTACCAATATCAGCGAAGATGTTTTTTATATGGTAGAAGGCAAAGACATCAGGCATCATATTGCCGATACGAAACAATAAATCTTATGCGTTAAACTTTCGATGGGACTAAAGAATAGTACGGGTTAAACTATAGGCTAATGCTGCTATCGCCGCGGAACAGGGAATGGTCAATATCCATGCCCAAACAATTTTCTGGGCAACCCCCCAATGTACGGCACTTAAACGTTTGACCGAACCGACCCCCATAATCGCTCCGGTAATGGTATGCGTGGTGCTTACGGGAATGCCTAACCACGAAGAAATGGTTAAGGTAATGGCTGAGCCTGCTTCCGCGCAGAATCCATCTATGGGTCTCAGTTTCGCTACTTTCTGCCCCATAGTTTTGACAATGCGCCATCCTCCAAATACCGTTCCCAGCGCAATCGCCGCATGACAGCTTATCACAACCCAAAGAGGAATGTGAAACGTACCACCCAAAAGACCCGCGCTAAAAAGAAGGCTTGCGATAATACCCATGGTTTTTTGCGCATCGTTACCGCCATGACCAAGACTATAGAATGCGGCAGATACTAACTGGCCTTTTTTAAAAATATAATCAACTTTGGAAGGCGTAGATTTACGAAATAACCAATACACGATTATTCCAAAGCCAAGACCCAGAATAAGCCCAAGAATCGGTGAAATAAAAATAAACGCAATGGTCTTTGAGATGCCGCTTGCAATAAGCGCCTTTGGCCCTGCCTTTACTAACGCTGCACCTATAAGGCCGCCGATAAGCGCGTGGGAAGAGCTTGTAGGCAGACCCAGATACCATGTCAGGATATTCCAACCGCACGCCCCTATGAGTGTACCAAAAATAATGCTTTTATCGATAACGTTTACGTCAACGATCCCCTTGCCGATGGTATTGGCCACATGTAAGCCAAAACAAAGGAATGCTACGAAATTGAAAAATGCCGCCCACACGACAGCTTTCCGGGGGGATAATACGCGGGTTGAAACGATAGTGGCAATTGAATTGGCGGAGTCGTGAAATCCGTTTAGAAAATCAAAAATGAGGGCAAGGATTATAAGAAAAAAAATCTGAACGGTCATTATTAAGCCTGCTTTACCAGGATCGAGCTTACGACGTGAGCGACGTCCTCGCAAATATCAAGAACAGTTTCTGAATCTTGGTAGATCTCTTTCCACTTGATGACTTCAATGGGGGTTTTTTTCTTTTTCAAAAAGCTCTCCTAAGACGGCGTCCCTCATTGAATCACCGACATTTTCAAGGCGGTTTATTTCAACGCACGCTTCAGAAATAACTGCACAGTTTTTCATATTGCGCATGCCTTTGACCGCGCGGGCGACGGCAGTCACCGAGTCCTCAATTACCGCAGCAAACTCAACCAGGTTTTCGTTAACCCCCGTAAGCTTATAGATTTTCAGCCTACTCATGATAGTATTAATCATATCGATAACGTCATCCAGCTCTTTTGTCAAAGCGTGGATATCTTCCCGGTCAAAAGGAGTAATAAATGTCTTATTTAAGCGATCAATAATAGCGTGCGCAGCCTCATCGCCCTGGTGCTCAATGGCTTGAATCTTATGAATAGCAGCTTCATCAACTTTGCCTTTTAAAACTGTTTCTTTAAAAAACTTTGCGGCATTAACTGCATAATCAACCTGTTTTTCAAACAACTCAAAAAAATTAAATTCATTCGGGAAAAAATTGAAAAGCATGTCTCCCTCGCTTGTTTTTTGCGGCGTTTGCGACGCCTCGCACATTATGAGTTACACACACATATATGGCTACGTTTAAACCTTGAAGGGCCAACCTCAAGCAGTTTCTGAAAAGCCTCATTAATTGTACTCAGAGTATTATAAATAGTAAAGCAAAAAGAATCAATGTATTGTTCCTAAAGAAAAACGCTTGTTTTCAAATAATTTAGCATTTTTCTATCTACCGGAGCTAAATTAAGCTGTTCTGCCTGAGATACACTAAACAAACCTAAATCTTTACAGTCCTTCGCATAAGGCTCTGTGCACATATTTAAACATTCGTATAAATAGACGGTAATATACAGATCGGGATCTTCATCGTGAAAGGTATGCATGATCTTCTCTGCTTTTACTCTTACCCCCAATTCTTCATCTATTTCTCTCTCTATGGCCTCTGCTAAGGTTTCCCCCTTCTCCAGGCAACCACCAGGAAATTCCCAGAACAACGGATAAGCATCCTCCGCTTTACGCTGGCAAAGCAGCATCTTGTTGTCTTTAATAATGAGCGCGGCGACTACGTCTAAATGTTTTTTCATAAAAATTAGAAGCGGCTACACGCAGATATCTACGCTGATTATCGCGGAAATAAGGCGTCTATCCGTCCGCCTTTGGCGAGATTTCGCCTATCGTTCAGCCTGGCGAACGTTTAGTTCCCTGCCTTGCCGGCAGGCAGGCGCGGGATTCCGCTTCTATTAATAATTCTTTCTCAAATATATTATCCAACCCCAACAGGCAATGGGGATCAAAATATTTTTTCAGCGCAGCCATCTCTAAAATATCCTGCGGGGTATACATTATTTTTAAGTAAGGCTTTTTTATTTTTCCGATACCATGCTCTGCCGAAACAGTCCCTCCCTGCGAAACTGCTCTTTTGCAAAATGCGGTTAAACATTGCCGCGCGCGAACAGCTTCTTTATCGTTTTTAGGAAGAAAATTAAAATGCAAATGGGACTCGCCGATATGGCCAAAATTACATAGGCAAGCTTTGAATTCTGTGCAGTTTCGCGGTAAAAATCATACATCTGGCGAAAAGCCGCATGAGGGACCGCTATGTCGGTAGCTGCCTTTAATTGTCCCGTGGAACGCAAAAACTCGTTGATGCGCTGCGGCAGGCGGTGCCGGAACTCAAATATCTTTTCGCGCGTGGAAGGTGTATCGGCAAGGATACTTGCATCGACCAACGCACCG
>JAQUOR010000137.1:0-3594 GCA_028717025.1 Candidatus Omnitrophota bacterium
AGATCATTGAAGCTCCAGCGCAGATAAGCCGTGAGGCTGGATCGCGCAGGGTTGTGGTTGAGTGCAACGTGCGTGGCAGGGATATAGGCAGTTTTGTCCAAGAGGCAAAGTTAAAGATCGCGAAGATAGAAAAATCTTTGCCGCCTAATTATTTTATAAGCTGGGGAGGGCAGTTTGAGAATCAAGAGAGAGCCATGCGGACTTTGTCTATTGTAGTGCCGGTGGTTATCCTGATAATATTCATTCTGCTTTTTTCCGCGTTCGGATCTTTTCGTCCGGCCACGCTTATCATTCTTAATCTTCCGTTTGCGCTTGTAGGCGGCATATTGTTTGTCTTGTTTTTCAAAGTTACCTTGAGCGTATCGGCAGCCGTTGGGTTTATTACGCTTTTTGGAATGGCGGTTGAAAATGGTATCGTTTTGGTGACCTTCTTTTCGCAGTTAAGACGCGAAGGCATGGAACTCAATGATGCCATTAAAAAAGGCTGTGAATTACGCTTAAGGCCGCTTTTATTGACCACTCTGACGACTATGTTTGGATTACTACCGTTGTTATGGGCAACAGGCTCCGGAGCAGAGATTCAAAAACCGCTGGCTATAGTTGTTTTGGGCGGGCTGCTTTCCTCATGGGTTTTGACCCTCGTTGTGTTACCTGCCTTATATGGATGGTTTGAAAAAGAAGAAGTTGAATTCTAATGCCCCAGATACGGCGGAGGAGGTGAGAAAATATGCTTAAAAGGAATATTCGTAATATAGCGGCATGTTGCATGCTGGTTTTATTAACAGCCGGATGCGCAATGTTTCGCTACTCCATCATACCGCAAGATAATAAAGGACCCAACGGCGGAGCATTAGCTTTCATAGATCAAAGAGTCCCGGATTATGTAGAGTTCGTTGCTATCCCGGGAGAAAAAGACTGGGTATTTCAAGTATTTGTCTATGATAAGAACTTAAGACAGCGGGATATTTGCGGCAGCGGTTATTTGACCGTCGAACTTCCTGACGGAGCGAAAAAGAGTGTTGATTTATGGAATACCAAACCCTATTTCTGGAGTAAAGGAAAAGGCCATCTTGAAAATAAGTTACAGTTAAATGATGCCAAAGAATTCTTGGCAAAAGTCAGTATTCGCCGCGGCAGAAGCGTTGACAGGTTAACATTTAAGTATCCGTATAACTAAAAAGGAGGGTAGGGCAATGAAGAAAATCGAGGCGTATGTTCAGCCATTTATGTTGCGTAAAGTAGAAGAAGCTTTGCGCGCAATCCATATCCATGGGATGACGGTAATTGATGCAAAAGGTTTCGGCAGAGAAAAAGATGAAAGCTATCCGCATCACGCAGTAGATTATATTGTGGATTTTACGCCAAAAACAAAAGTTGAGATTATATGTTCAGATGCCAACTGTGACAAAATTGTTGAAACGTTTCGTAAGGCAGCACATACCGGCAGAAAGGGCGATGGGAAGATTTTTGTTTATGATGTGTTAAAAGTTGTAAGTATTTTGACTGGTAAGCAGGGAGAAGAAGCAATTTAAGGCAAAGGAAAACTTGCTGAAAGGCTGGGTGATATGAAATACATCTATATTGTTTCTGCGCTGGCGATTTTTGGCATGATAGGTTGCGCGACAGTGCCGTCTGTGCCTGAGGCATCGAAGGTTATTGAGGAAACCGTCAGAACTAAGACGGAGAGCTTTAGGCGTAACATAAAGATTGAAATTTCCCAATACGACGATGCAAGAATAGAGAATATTTATTTGGAGCACCGGCACAAGAAGACCAAAAAAGAGGAGAAGGATTATTTATATGTCCATGGTTCTGTTAGAAATCTCAGCCTTAGTTATATATCCGGTATTATAGCGAGGACTAAATTTTTTGATGCTGCCGGAAATCTCATTTCTGATGAGGTTGATGATGTCATACCAAGGAGCATGCGTAGATACGGACACGGAGGATCAAAAGGATACTTTACTATAAAAACTGTTTATGATCCTAATATCACTAATTGCAAGATGAGTTTGGGCCGAGGGTGGCAAATATCATCTTTTAAGGAACTTGAATAACTTGCGCAGATAAATAAAGCTCAAACAAAGAATATAAAATGAAACAGGGTTATTTTTATATTGGGAACAAAATTCACGGTGGAAATAAGATAGGTTTGACTTTTGTTCTCAAAATCACAAATAGAAGTCTTCTCAAGCTGTCTCGATTAATATATGTTGTCAAAAACAATAGCATCCTCATCGTATTTACGCCTTTATCAAGAACTGAAAGAGTTGTTTTTAAAAAGCATTTAAAGACAAATGAAACTGTCCGCAAATATTTTGATGCGGAGGTTTGCCGGTTACTAGAAAACATTATTTCGGGGCTATTAAGGCCGGAGATAGGAGTGGACCTTATTATTAGACAGCTCACGAAAGACCAAGAGGAAGATTATAAGAATTTTGAGTATAAATGTTATGACAGACTGCATATACCAGGCGGCATTTTGATGAAACGAAGCAATGAAATTGAATTAAACGGCCATAGAATAAGGCTTGGCGATTCCATGTTTAGATTGTTTTTACGCCTCGCGCTTGAATTAAAAAAGAGGAGGGGTGGCTGGGTTAGCAGGCATACTTTGGAGTCCGAAGGTATTATCACGGATGTGGACAAATTCCAGATTTACAGTAATCTTAGAACCAGTTTGCAGGGAAGTTTGTTGGACAAAGAAGGACAGAAATTCATAGAGAATAACGGATCAAAGCAATACCGTATATCACTTCACCCCGATTTTATAACCTATCATCGAGAAAAGCTGCTTAAGCATCACGATAGCAGCATACAAGAACTCGCCAGGAAATTATCAGCTTGCTGATTTCGTTATTGAGTTTTGTGGTAGGGATGATAAAATACTGTATAAAAGGCGGGCATGATGAATACCATCTCAACCTTAAAACTATTCAATGAAAAAGTTGACAAACTTATAAATTCACGTTTTGTTAAACATATCCAGGAGAACAAAGGTCTTAAAGTTTCAATAAAGTCTTCAGTCGGAGAAAAAGTTGGTATTTCGCATAATCTCCCGGATCAGGACGCCATTGATGCCTTTGTTTTGACCGTACGATTTTTTATCCAAGACAACGAGTCTACGAGTCTTCACAACATGGCAGAACTTTATACTGAAATTTCTGTCTCGCAAAATATTAAAGATGATTTTAATTACGTGAGAGACAAATTAAATTCAGAGCTAAGTAAAAAATCTATGTTTAACCTACAAGGTAAAAATCTCACTAGGAGAGAGGTGTTTGATACATTTATCTATGGTGGACTGGCACATGCAGAGGCCGAGAAGAAAGAGGATTTCGACAAGTGGATGCGAATCGAGCCCTTGGCCGCATTTATTACTGCGGAATTTAATAATGTGCTAATTTATTTTTTGGACTGCATTGCCTATATTAAAAAAGTGAACCTGCGGGCACTTGAAGAATTGGCAAAATAGACTTACCACGCGCGCCATCCCGAATCAGATCAAAACAACCCAAAACGCTGTGAAAATCAAAAAAAGCTTGACAGGTTTAGAGCAAAACAATATAATATCTGTATAATGTTGGGTAAAGA
>JAQUOR010000137.1:3604-5167 GCA_028717025.1 Candidatus Omnitrophota bacterium
AAGATTACAATGATGAGAAGTTATTAACAGTTGCTGAAGCGGCCGCATTTCTTGGGGTTTCAGCTAAGACACTGCGTAGATGGGATGAGACAGGTCGCTTAATATCTGTTAGGCATCCCATTACAAGGTATCGCTTGTATAAAAAATCCCAGCTTGTAGATTTTCTTAAGGCACTTACTTTTGAAAATAAAATTGCAGAAAAAGAACCAAGGAGGTCGCGAATGGAGATCACAGATTCTGATATAAGCACCTTTGTTGAAACAAAAGTTAATCTAAAGAAAGACAAGGTGGACGAATACAGGGGGCAGGTTAATCACTTAATTGAGAACTTTGATGACTATTTAAGCAAGCACGAAGATTTCAGCTTAAAAAAATTGTTGCACTTTGGTTCCTGTGCCAAGGGAACAGCCATTAGCACGACAAGTGATCTTGATGTTGCGGTTTATTTGACGCCTGATAAAGAGGGTGAGCAAATAGGCAATATTTTATCTTCTATTAGAGATTGCTTAAGCGAGGCTATGACTAAATATGGAATGACTGATGACCAATTCACTGTCGGCAAGCATTGTGTTTGCGTAACTTACAAAGGGTCAAAATTGGAGGTGGATGTTGTGCCTGTCATCCCTCTCAAGGATGCTTCGAAAAATGACTGGGGATGGCTTATGGATAAGTATGGAGCAGAGCGCTTAAAAACCTCTATACCGTTACACCTGAAATTTATTAGGAAGAGAAAAGAGACATTTAACAAATATGCTGCCTTTGTCCGGTTAACAAAATGGTGGAAGTCTATTCAGGAGGTACCGCTAAAATCGTTCTTAATAGAATTGATTTGGGCGCATTTGGTAGATACTGAAGAAATCCCAGATTCATATTGTGATGGTTTACCGCTTTTTTTTAAGTATATCTTACGGACTAAATTAAAGGAAGCCATTATATTTAGCGACAATTATTCTCCTTCAAGAGTTCCTTCGGGCAGTTCTGACATCGTACGGATTTATGATCCCGTAAATCCAGAAAATAATGCAGGAAAAACAATAACTTCCGACGACTACTCGAAAATATTACAGAAAAGCCAAGAGGCGATGAATGTTTTAATGATGGCAACGTGTGCCCCATCGAAAGCCAAAGCTATTGAGCAATGGCAGCGCATCCTCGGCTCTTCTTTTAATCCCTATAATCTATGAGGTGACTATGTATTACCAAACACGCACAATGACGCATACGCTTTCGTATACATATGTCGATGTACGGCATGTGAACTGGAAAATAAGGAGCGACCTTAGATATTTACGAGTTATGTATGGCCTTTTTTCTGAAAAATATGAAGAAGAAATGTCCGCAGATCTTTATAAATGGGTTATAGCCGGATACGTATCATATATCAAATTTATCTTTTATTCCCCGTCTATGGAATTAAAGCTTGGTCTTAGATATGCAGTGAGTTCGGAGGGCGTGGTCTCTCGTGATGATGATGCAGGCAACATCCCCTTTGTTTCTTTGCCTTATGATATACAATTTCAAGTACTTGTTGGCACAAATCACGCTTGGAGGCTTTTAACAGAC
>JAQUOR010000138.1 GCA_028717025.1 Candidatus Omnitrophota bacterium
GTCGACGGAGAAGAATACTTAATCGTCAAAGACGAAGACGTATTGGCAATTATTGGCTAATTGATACTTCGACTTCGCTCGGGACGATCCTGAGCGAATCCCGTCGCGTTAACGCGGGTAAGTCGAATGGGTTGATTAAAAGGAGGAAACAGATGGCTAAGCAACTTATATTCAGTGAAGACGCGCGCAAGGCAATATTAAAAGGCGCGGAAGTCCTTGCCAGGGCAGTTAAGGTTACCTTAGGGCCCAAGGGACGCAATGTAGTTATCGAGAAAAAGTTCGGCTCACCCACCATTACAAAAGACGGCGTCACCGTCGCAAAAGAAGTAGAGCTGAAAGACCCCTATGAGAATATCGGCGCCCAATTGATAAAGGAAGTCGCTGAGAAGACTTCGGACACCGCCGGTGACGGGACCACTACCGCAACCGTTTTAGCGGAAGCGATTTTCAGGGAAGGTTTAAAGAACGTCGCGGCAGGCGCAAACCCCATGGCATTAAAGCGCGGCATCGATAAGGCAGTAGAGGTAGTCATCGGGGAACTGAAGAAAATTTCCAAAGAAGTCAAGAAAGAAAAAGAAAAAATAGCGCAGGTTGCAACTATTGCCGCTAACGGCGACAATAAAATCGGCGGTTTAATCGCCGACGCTATGGATAAAGTCGGAAACGACGGCGTTATCACCGTTGAAGAAGCAAAAGCCATGGCCACCTCCCTCGAAGTCGTTGAGGGTATGCAGTTTGACCAGGGTTATTTATCTCCTTATTTTGCTACCGACATGGAAAAAATGGAGTGCTCACTTGACGAGCCTTACATTTTGATCTATGAGAAAAAAATCTCGAACATCAAGGACATGTTACCTCTTTTAGAGAAAGTTGCGCGCGCTGGCAAGCCTCTTTTGATCATTGCAGAAGACATCGAAGGCGAAGCACTTGCAACATTGGTTGTTAACAAAATGCGCGGAACTCTTTCCTGCTCGGCAGTAAAAGCTCCCGGGTACGGTGACAGACGCAAATCAATGCTCGAAGATATCGCCGTATTGACCAGCGGAAAAGCAATCACCGAAGAATTGGGCATTAAGCTTGAAAGCGTTGATTTAGACGACTTAGGAAGAGCAAAGAGAGTACGGATCGACAAAGAGAACACAACAATCGTCGAAGGTGCAGGAAAAAGCGCAGCCATCCAGGCAAGAATCGGCCAGCTTAAGAAACAGATCGAAAATACCGATTCCGACTACGACAAAGAAAAACTTCAGGAACGTTTAGCGAAATTATCCGGCGGCGTTGCAGTCATTAACGTCGGCGCGGCAACTGAGACCGAAATGAAGGAAAAGAAAGCACGAGTCGAGGACGCGCTCCACGCAACACGCGCGGCGGTCGAAGAGGGAATCATCCCCGGCGGAGAAGTAGGATTATTACGCAGCTTGCCGGCGTTAGAGAAAATGAAGCTGGAAGGCGATGAGCAAATCGGCGCAAACATCATCAAGCGCGCGGTTGAAGAGCCGTTGCGCCAGCTGGTAGCAAACGCGGGCGTCGAAGGTTCAGTCATCGTTGAGAAGCTTAAAAATGAAAAAACAAACATGGGCTTTGATGCCGAGAAACTCCTTATTACCGACATGCTTGAAGCAGGCATCATCGATCCTACAAAAGTAGCGCGCACCGCGCTTCAGAACGCAGCATCAATCTCTGCGCTGTTGATCACCACCGAAGCGGTCATCGCGGAAAGACCCGAAAAAGAAGAAAAACCTGCAATGCCAGGCGGCATGGGCGGCATGCCCGGAGCAGGCGGATATCCTGAATATTAAACGTAAACGTTAGACACATTAAAACACCCCCTTTGGAAACGAAGGGGGTGTTTTTCTTTTCACGAACCATTACTTTCGTTTTTTGACTTAAGACGAAACGAACATCGCGCCCAACAGTCTACCTTACTCTTGAAAACAATGCATCTCAGCATGACGGCGCCTCAATGAAATCAATGATTTTCCTTGACGGACACGCTTATGTATGCTATTTTTTTAATAAGCTGCTGTCTTACGCCCGAAAGGTTAAAATCTTTAGGGTTAGGCCACAGTTTCTGAATAATCCCTATCGGCTATCCACAGCGCGGTCGAAAAGTCCGCCTGTCCGCGTATAGATCAAATGGCAGTTTACGCTGCCAAAAGGAGGTAAGGGATGGGTAATGTTCAGATAATTTTAGTTGAACCCGCCAAAGCAATTCTCACTCAACTGGGCCGAATCACCGTCAAAGCGCTTCTCGTAATAATTCTTCTTCTGATCGGCTGGTCGATCTCGAAGGTACTTAAAACCGCAGTAATACGGCTCCTTAAAACACTTAAAGTCGACCTCTTAGCTGACCGCATCGAATTAAGTAATTTGCTTACCGCCGGCGGCATCAAGCTTTCACTCTCAGAGTTAATCGGCGCTCTCTGCTACTGGCTCGGAATTCTGATCACTTTTGTAGTAGCGGTCAATGCGATAGGCTTAACCGTCGCCGCAGACCTGCTCAACCGTATCATTCTGTATATACCCAACATCATCGCGGCAATTTTCATTCTTGTTCTGGGAATTTTAGGCGCAACGCTTCTGGGCAATACTACCAAAACCGCTGCCAGCAACGCAGGGGTAGCGCAAGCGCACATGCTGGGTAACGTCGTAAAGATCATCATCGTGGTTTTTACGGTGATCATGACCCTGGAACAACTTACCATCAATACAAGAGTTCTTGAACTTGTCATAAGCATCTCCTTAATAACGATAGGCCTTGCCGCTGCATTGGCCTTTGGCTTGGGATGCAAAGATATCGCTAAAGATTATCTTTCTGAAGTTCTTAAGAAATTGAAAAAGTAAGTGAGCGTCGGAAAGTTTTTAACGCACCGGACACTCACTTCGTTCAGGTTCAGAATGAGGGGTCGCATAAACACAGAAAAAACACCCTGACCTCTCGAGTAATTTTATCCTGTAACTCATTACCCCATTATCTGTAGGCGTACAGGTAATGGGGTTTTTTATAAAAATCGATCACAGCGATCAGGCGTCTGCTTTCGCAGGCAAGATTACGGTGATTTCCAATCCGTATCTATCGGCAAACAGAAAGCCGTCAGAATTTTATTGTTATAGATTTTTGAAAACACAGTGATATAATACTGACTAATAAAATACGAACTGTATTTGATTACAGAAAAAGTTATAGGATTATTTTACAATCATTCATTTTTTTAATCTCTGAAATCATATTCTCATCAAATGAAAGACACATTTTATCTTAATATATCGACAGCTGATGCTTTGGGGATAGGACTTTTCAAGTACTCTCTTTTTCCGCAGGAAAAATTCATCATTACCAATTCTACGCTCGCGCACATCTTAGGGTACCAGTCAAAAAATGAACTTAAAAAAGAAAAATGGGACAGCCTATTTTTAAACCCTCAGGATAAGGACGTATTTTTGCAGACACTGCGCAAAGAAGGAAAAGTAAAATTTTTTGAAACTCTCTTTAAAACGAAAGAGAACAAAAGTATCTGGGTGGCAATTACCGCTTCTAAGGTCCTGACAAAAACACAGCACGAATACCTGGAAGGAATCATTGAAAACATATCTGCTCATAAAGATACCCAGGAAATTTTATCCATAGAAAGAAATCTTCTGCAAAGCCTCCTTGATAACATCCCTGACGCCATTTATTTTAAAGACCACTTAAATCGCATTATCAAAGTAAACAAATTTTACACGCAGGGGATAGGCTTAAAATCCGAAGAAATCATAGGCAAAACCGATTATGACTTTTTCCCCAATGAACAGGCAAAACAGATGTTTGAGGATGATAACCAGGTCTTACGTACCGGTTCCCCTATAATAGGAAAAATTGAACACACACTTCTGCCCAACGGTACCTGGAACCAGGTGATTACCACGAAAATCCCGATTTACGATCAAAAAGGCAAGATCATCGGCACCATGGGTATGACACGGGATATCACCGCCTATGCGAACCTTGAAAAAGAAAGACGCGCAATGCTTATTAATGCGTTGAAGGTCCTAGGAAAGGCCCTTGAGATGCGCGATCCTTACACCTTCAGCCACACCCGTCACGTCGCCAGCATTGCAGAGCGCATCGGAAAAGCGCTCAACTGGAGCGAGGACAGGCTCTTGGGGATGCGGCTTGCGGGCGAATTGCATGACCTTGGAAAAATCGGCATTCCGCTGGATATCCTTAATAAACCGGGAAATCTAAGCGATCTTGAATATCTCTTAATCCAGGAACACGTTAAAAAGTGTTATGACCTCATCAAAGACATTCAATTTCCTTTCCCCCTGGCAGAGACCATTTACCAGCATCATGAACGCCTGGATGGTTCAGGATATCCACGGCAATTAAGCAATAATGAAATCCTTCTTGAAGCAAAAATCCTGGCTGTCAGTGATGTCCTTGAGGCGGTAACGCACTATCGTCCCTACCGTGAAGCACTGGGAATCAAAAAAGCGCAAGAGGAGCTTGAAAAAGGCAAAGGCTCTAAGTACGATAAGACGGTCGTCGATATAGCGATAGACCTTATAAATAAAAACGGGGAAGAAGTTTTCTGGCTTAATGATTGATACGCTGCCAGGCTAACTTTAATATCCTTCCTTCTGCTGTTTAAAAAATATTTTTTACTTGCCTTTTTTTATTTTTATGTTTAAATAGATAGGTCTCTGTTCTCCTGTACTTAGGGTTCGGGAAACTGAATACCACGGCATCCGCTAATTATTTGATGATTGGCGAGATCCCGCCTTTGGCGGAAGCCGCAGATAACAATAAAATATTTCATATGAAAGAAGTAAAAATATTCGCACGAGCAGGCCAAGGGGCAATCACCACCGCTTCAGTCTTAGGGGAAGCTTGTTTTAACCAGGGGATATATGCCTACGCATTCCCCAGTTTTGGTGCGGCACGCATGGGCGCTCCTATGAATGCCTTCTTGCGTTTCGATTCAACCCCCGTACGCTTACGTTCCCAAATCTATAATCCCAACTACGTCATCGTCATCGATCCTACGCTGATAAAAACGGAAAATTGCTTCTCCGGCATGAAAAAAGACGGTATGGCCATTGTGGCCGTACGAGAAGATACCGGAACAATTAAAGTACCGAAAGGAGTAAGGCTTATTACGCTTTTAGCAGAAAAAATTGC
>JAQUOR010000139.1 GCA_028717025.1 Candidatus Omnitrophota bacterium
TAATGCGTGCGGTCTCTTCGCTGTAGTCTTTTTCCTCTACCAGGTCTCTGCCTAAAAATATCGGGCCATGACTTTTACCTAACGTACGGCTTCCTAAGCGTTCGCTCATGCCGTAGTCGCAGACAATCTGACGCGCAAGATGCGTAACTTCTTCCAGATCTTTCGTCGCGCCCGTGGTAATGTCACCAAAGGTAAGCTCTTCGGAAACCCTGCCACCCAAAGCCATGGTAATGTCGCCCAAGAGTTCCTTCTTTGACCGGTAATGCCGGTCTTCCTGGGGCGGCGCAAAAGTATAACCTCCTGCCATGCCGCGGGGAATAATAGAAACTTTGGTCATCGGGTTAATTTCCGGTATCAATAAAGACAAGAGGGCATGCCCTGCTTCATGGTAGGCAGTAAGCTTCTTCTCCTGCGCAGACATGACGCGGCTTTTTTTCTCCGGCCCCATCATAACGCGCTCGATAGAAGCAGTCAGCTGCGCCTGCTCTACTGCTTCTTTATTAAAACGTGCCGCCATGAGCGCCGCTTCGTTACAAAGGTTTTCTAAATCCGCTCCGGAAAATCCGGGAGTTTGTTTTGCGATTGCCGCTAAATCTACCTCTTTGCCCAATTTAATCTTACGTGTGTGTACTTTTAAAATCTCTTCCCTGCCTTTGATGTCAGGAGGATAAATCACAATGTGCCGGTCAAATCTACCCGGCCGCAGCAATGCCGGATCAAGCACGTCGGGTCTGTTAGTGGCGGCACAGACTATCACCGCTTCATCGCTGTGAAAACCGTCCATTTCAACGAGAAGCTGGTTCAAGGTCTGTTCCCGCTCGTCGTGTCCTCCGCCGATACCGGCAAAACGCTGTCTTCCCACCGCATCTATTTCATCAATAAATACAATACAGCCCTTTCCCTGGACCTTAGATGCTTTTTTTGCCTGTTCGAATAAATCGCGCACTCTCGATGCGCCCACGCCGACGAACATCTCGACAAAATCAGAACCGCTGATGCTAAAAAACGGGACCTCAGCTTCCCCGGCCACAGCCTTGGCAAGCAATGTCTTACCGCAACCCGGAGGGCCTACGAGCAAAACTCCTTTAGGTATCCTGCCGCCTAAACGTTGAAAACGTTTGGGGTCTTTAAGAAACTCTATCACTTCTTTTAACTCATCTTTCGCCTCTTCGATGCCGGCGACGTCACGAAATGTGACGCGCGTTGATCTTTCTTTTTCGATTACCTGCGCGCGCGTCCTCCCGAAACTCCAGACTTTCGAGCCCAGTTGATTGCCTCGATAAAAAGAAAACCACAGAAACGCAAAGATGAGAATCATCGGGAGAGAATAGATGACGTTCGCCCAGAAAGTCCGCGGTGGCTCTACTTCAAATTTGCCGACGTTCTTACGTAGTAACGCAATGGCATCTTTGTCCTCTTCCGGTATGTAGACTTTAAAAAATTGCAAGCGGCCTTCGCCTATTTTCGTGACCCCTTCGGGAGTAAATTCTCCTTCAATCAGATTATCGATTTTCTTTGCCGATTGGATGACGGGATTTTGAACATTATTCTCAACCAGGCGGTAAAATTCGCTATAATTAAGGTTTTTAATATTGAGCTTAACGGAAAAAATGGCGCTCAGCCAAAGCAATCCCAGGAGAAAAAGCATAAAAACAGAGATCCCCCTGACGACATTGGAATTGGGGGGCATTTTTTTGTTATTTTTATTTTTGTTTTTGTTCATGATTATGTCCTCTATGTTCTACAATGTATTCTTGAGGCTAAACGGAAAATGACGCTTGACTCTGGCTGTGGTATGTATAGGCGTATGAGTAGGTTATTATAGTCGAATACCTTAAAAAAGCAAGGATTTGATAATGAGCCAATGCTCGTCTTTTTTTACCTCCAGATCCGGTAAATCCACGATGCTGAAAGGCGGCCGGTTATACAGTAAATCCGTGATTTCTTCAATGTGCCTAAACTCGAGTTTGCGCGTGTCGCCCTTTAATTCCTCTATGCTCAAACGCACAATGTTAAGGATGATGGCGGCATCCTGAGACTTTAACTCTTTAAGGTCAAGTTTCACGTAATGCCGTCCTTTTTGTTTTTTAAGACGCTCGTATTTTTCTCTCGCGTAACGGGAAATGAACTCGTAATCAAGCGAAACCAGTTGTGACAGGTTAAAAATAACATTGTTGATGTTTGGGTTAAGTTCTTCGAGCGCCGGTATGAGTTTTAATCTCACTTTGTTGCGGAAAAACTTATCTTCAAAATTTGTTTTATCCGTACGATAAGGGATATTCTGTGCTGTAAGCCACTCCAGGATTTCCTTCTTCCTGATGGCAATTGCCGGCCTGATAACGGTAAGCTCCTTAAAGCGCGATTTTGGCAGAATACCGCGTAAACCTTTCAGCGCCGCCCCCCGGATAATCCTCATGAGCGTCGTCTCAACTACGTCATCCTTATGGTGCGCAAGCGCAAGCTTTTTGGTTTTAAACTCCCGGGCAATTCTTAAGAAGAAATCAAAGCGTAAAGTTCGTGCGGTCTGTTCCTGCGAATCTCCCGTAAAAAATTTCTTTACGTCTTTTTTCTCGCTGACACATTTGATCCCCAACGCGTTACATGTCTCTTTTACAAAACTCTCCTCTTCGTCGGCTTCGTGGCGCAAGCTATGGTTAAAATGCGCACACACCAGCTTCAACCGGTATTCTTTTTGTAAGAGGCAGAACTGATGCAGCATAAAGATAGAGTCCGGACCTCCGGAAACACCCAGGATGATCTTGTCCTTTTGCTCCAGTAAACCGTGCTTACGAATAGTTTTTTCAAAAATTTCTTCTAACATGGCAATACAAGATGCACGCCGATATTAATCTGCGTGCATCTATGAGTTTCATATTATATCACATCTGCTATAATTACTATTATGAATATCCTCGCCATAAATCCCTGGATATATGATTTTGCCGCCTATGATTTTTGGCTTAAGCCTTATGGCTTTCTGGTAATCCTCTCCTATCTTAAGAATAAAGGCATACATGTCGATTATATCGATTGCCTTGAGAAAAAAGTAACCCAGGGGACTTTTGGCAGAGGAAAATACGAATCAGTCATTGTCCCTAAACCCGATGTCCTTAAATCTATCCCCCGTTATTTTAAACGCTATGGTATAAGCCTTGAGGATTTTAAAGCACACCTTGAGGGTAAAAACCCTGATTACATCCTCATCACCTCCTCCATGACGTACTGGTATCCCGGTATCATCGAAGCGGTAGGAATAATAAAAGAAAGATTTCCGCAGGCAAAAATTATTTTAGGCGGCACCTACGCAACGCTCTGCGCTGAGCATGCGCAAAAGATAAGCGCCATCGACTTCGTTTTTACAAATAATTGCCTGGATGATTTTTTTAAAACACTTAACGTTAGCTTTGATTACCAATCCCTTTACTCCACGTTACCTTATTACGATGATTTTTATCCTAAGCTTGATTATGTGGTATTGCGGACATCATGGGGATGCCCGTTTGATTGCGACTATTGCGCCATAAAAAAACTTTTTCCCCACTCTCTTCGCTTACCCTACGAACGCATAGCAGAATTTATCCTTATGCATAGCAGCCGCGGAATAAAAGATTTCGTACTTTATGACGATGCTTTTCTCTATGAGCCCGAATACGTAAAAAAACTACTGCGGGAAATTGCCCGGCGCAAATTAAACATCCTCTTTCATACTCCGAACGCGCTTCATTTACGCTTCCTCGATGAGGAAATCGCATCCTTGCTTAAAGAAACAGGTTTTACCAACCCGCATTTTGGCCTGGAGACTTTAAATCCTGCCCTGCAAAAGATCTGGGGCGATAAAGTAAACAGAGAAGATTTAATAAAAGGCATTGCGCTTTTAAAAAAAGGCGGTTTTATTAACGGGGAATTCAGCGTGTATCTTCTTTTAGGCTACCCGGGTCAAAATTTGGCGGACTTAAAACAAGACGCTGACTTTTTAAATTCCCTGGGCGCTAAAGTATCTCTGGCTGAATTTTCTCCCGTACCGGGGACAAAGATTTTTAAAGAGTATCCGCAGGAATTCAGCGAACCTCTTTTGCATAACAATTCTATCTTTGGCTTTTTCCAGAAAGATAAGATACAGAATTTCTGGGAAATAAAGAATTATGTCAGAGGGCTTAATAAGAAGCTGTGATTTGAGCTTTCAGCCTTCAGCTTACAGCTACCAGCTTAGGTAATGCTGTATATTACGGTTCCGAAAGTAAGTACGGGAACTTTTTAGCGGAATTAACGTATTTTTAATTCGCGTGGATTCGCGTTTACTCGATTAGCGGTCATTCGCGTCTTTATATTCGCGATAATTAGCGTTCTTTTCAAATTCGCGGCAATTCGTCCCGCCTGCATTACATTCGGCGGGATCCTTCCACATGCACATTCGTTCTGCGGAATCCCGCCAAAGGCGGTGACGCAGAGACTTTAGTCGTATGCAGGACGTTTCCCGAAAATAGCTGTTCCCACGCGTACCAGGTTTGCGCCTTCCTCTATCGCAATTTTATAACTATCGCTCATGCCCATTGAAAGACAATTCCACTCTAAGCTATTGCCATAAGTTGCCTTTATCTGCTCGAAAAATTCGCGAGTTTTCTTGAAAAAAGGCCGTAAATTCTGCGGCTCTATTACTGGCCCCATGGTCATCAGCCCCATTGGCTTAAGATTCTCAAATTTTAAAACTTCCTTAAGAACGCTTTCGGCGTTTTCTGGTAAAACCCCTGCTTTCTGCGGCTCGCAGGCAGAGTTAACCTCAAGTAACACCGGCATTATTTTATTTATTTTTTTACATTCTTTATCCAAGGCTGCGGCTAACTCTACAGAATCAAGTGTTTCTATCATATCGAATATTCTAACCGCTAATTTTGCTTTATTTTTCTGTAAGTGCCCTATTAAATGCCAGCGCACGCGCGTGCCGATTACGTTAAATTTACCTTCCGCCTCTTTTACGTAATTTTCGCCAACTATAGTTATGCCCGCGCTGATTGCCTCCTCTACCTGGGCCACTGTTCGTGCTTTTGTCGCAGCGACAAGCTGCACTCCTTTGGGCAATTGTTTTAAAAGTGCTTCTATATTTTCTTTAATCATGATTTCTTCTCTTAACCAGCGATAAAATACTCCCTCGCTTGATGAAAAGTT
>JAQUOR010000140.1 GCA_028717025.1 Candidatus Omnitrophota bacterium
CTTTATCGCTTGCGGCAGGAGAAAATATTTCTGTGGCGCTTGCCAGGAATTCTCCTTTGGACGCAGAAAGCGGTAAATATTTGATTACCTTTAGGGTGTTTTCGGCAAACTGTAAAAGAAAAATCGCTTTTTTATCCGCTTTTAACATTGTTGCCTTTTCCATGAGTTTTTCTGTCAGCCCTCTCTTAGTTTTTACTCTTGCATCAAGAACCGCGAGCATGAAACGGTTTCCCTACGCACCGATTATAGCAGAATTTCTTTTATTCCATAAGCTTTAATTATGCATCGAAACTTAAGCGCCAGCTCTCGCTATGTTCTAATTTTGGTGCCAATAGAGTATTCTTTTGTTTAACCGGTCATATACGACAACGATGGTCTTGCGGGCTACTCCGGCTTTCCCTTGCGCCTGTATACGGAAAATATTTGAGCGAAAGGAAACCTTACTTATTATTTTATCAAATAAACTTCCCTCTTCTGATGCCGGTATAATCGTAATATCCTCTTTTTTGCTGAAATGGCCCTTAGCCTTACGGGCATCGAGAATGCGTTGCGTAAGAGACGTTGCATGTTGACGCTCATTGTCGTTACTGACGGCATTCGCAAGCATGAGCAGGACGCGATCAGATACCGTATTTATATTAAGGGTATCGGCGCCGTACACAGTTATAGAATTTTTGACTTCATTGTATAGCAAAAGCGCTTTTTCTTTATTGCCATAAAAGTATTCAAAAATCAATAAGAGCTCTTCCGGAGCTGCCAGGGGCGCATTTTTAAAGATCTTTTTATTTTCCTCTGCCTCTCTCTCGCTGTTGCACCATTGCGCTATGGTTTCTGCCAGAGGCAGTGCATCAAGAGTAAATTGCGTATTCATAAATAGCTGCTGCAATAACGGTATGGACACCCGATTTACGTTTATCTTGGCTGCTTCATCCTGTACCCCGAAAACAATTGCGTTATCACTATCGCGGTAGCTTACCTGTGCAGTCCCTTCGATAGTGTCATCAAGCAAAACATTTTCAAATACCGCTTTATTATTCGCCCAGGATTCTCCCGTTGCATCATAGTTATTCGTATCTTTATCTAATTCTGCAATTGCGCGATATATGGCAGCTTTAGCCAGGTAATACGCTTTCATGCTTTCTGTTTGATACTGCGCCACTTTTAAGTCGAGCGAAGCGCGGTAGCTTACGCTTACGGCAAACACCACCAGCATTGCCAGCACCCATAGGCTCATAACCAGTATCGAACTTTTTCTCATCATTATTGGCCACCTAAAGGGAGCGGTATAATAGTATTAAATTCTGCGGTTTCCTCTCTGCCCTGCTCACCTTGATGCGCAATGACTAACTTTACCTTAACTGCCAAAGGCAGGGTTTTCATTTGGCCCTCGCTATTCTCTCTCGGCCATGCATTTTGCCATTGATAGGAGATATCTGTGTCGACAGCTTTAGCGGCATATTGGAACGAGATCTCTTTAACGTTATCGCAGAACTTTTGAGCGACAGGGGTTGAACTTTGCGTTAGCGCTTCCAGTCCCATAAAACAGGTACGCTCTAATACACCTCCCGTTAATTCATATCGAGTATGACAAATGGTGTGCGTTAGATTGCCTTCATGATAATCATCGGTAACGCCAAAAAAATCAAGCGCAGTAGCCTGCCCGATAAATTTTGAATCCTCGGGATGCCAAATTAATGCGTTTGCCAGATCTCTCTGGAGCCGTTGGAACGTTATCCGGCCGTTTTGGTATATTTGACTGGTTGCGTCAATTTTTCTATAGCTTAAAAGACCGGTATGGAAGGCGGAATAAAGGCCTACCCCGATCAGAGAAACAATCGACACCACAACAAGCAACTCAACGAGGGTAAAACCTTTTTGCTGCTGACGAATGCGCGCCGCAGCATGCATAGAGCAAACACACGGCATAGGATATATCACCGGTAATGGCATTTTTTTATTTTGTGGGTACATAGGTCGTAACGTTCGTCGAATAGTGAGTGTCTTGTTTTTCATCCCAGGATATACTGCCTTGTACCTTTTTAAAAGCAATGCTTGGGACGTCCGCAAACTCATAACGCCAGCTAAATTTCTTATTATATGCGCTTAAAGTTTCAGTATCAGTAACCGGCAGGATACTATTAGTTTTAACTTTCTGTTCAAGTTCCCAGAACTTTTCCTGCATGGAAAAACAAGCAAGGGTTATATCGTTACTAAGCTTAACTGCCCGAAGAGATACAACGAAAGAGCGAAACACAAATACTATCAATACGCCAAGGATCGCGATGGTAAGGACCGCTTCTATCAAGGTGAAAGCTTTATTGCATTTGTATAGCACCACTCACCCCTTCTAACGTTAACAAAATTTGTTTCTTGTGATTATTTTCAAAAATAATCTTTACAAAGTCAGCGCTTCCGTCAGGGTAAAAATAAATATTGTTTTTACCGACGGGTTCTATTGAAACAAGAACGATGCCCTGCGGCATTTTGTAAACGCGGCCAAACCTTCCTTTAACTTTTTCCCATGCGCCGGTTGCTGCCTGGGAAGAAGCACTGAATTCTAGCGGCCCTCTATCGCTATTGATAATTAAACAATGTACGGTGCCTTTGGTTATTGCGCTTTCGCGCAAATAGTTTTCCAGGTAATAAAGTTGTTTGACGAAAGCATGTAAAGAAAGATCGTCAAAAGTGTTTCTAAAATTTGGTAACGTGACACCGGCTATAACGCCCAGGATTACTATGACAATAAGTAATTCTATAAGCGTAAACGCAGCCAAGGCAGGCTTTCGTACGGCGTGATTAATTGACGCAGGCATATACGGCATGGCAGAGCTTCACTTACTGGTTGCAGATATCGTCATCCGGCTTTGATTCATCGGGGCCTTTCGAACAAAGTTTATAATCTTTACCATCGCTGCCTAAAAGCGTGTATTCGTAATCTCTCTTCCAGGGATCTTTAGGGTCTTTCTTAAGGTAGGGACCTTTCCACGCTGTCAGACCGGGGTTAATCCGCAATTCTTTTAATTCGTTAGGATAGCGGCCTATATCCATTTCATAGAGGTCAAGCGCAGTAGCAAGATGTGCGTCTACGTCGGCTCTCGCTACCGCAAGGCGCGCTTCTTCCGAGCGGCCTACGAATCGCGGTACAACCATCGCCGCCAATACGCTGATAATAATAACTACCAGCATCAATTCGATCAAGGTAAACCCCTTGTGGGTTGATTTCCATGCTTCGAGATCCTCGAACCTGACAACTCTCATCGTGCCTCCTTTGCTTATTAACGGGCTGGCTAATTAACCGGTCAACTGGTTAACTCATTTATTTGACGATTAAATTTATCTGTAATATCGGCAATAACATCGCCAGCACTATAAAACCTACGACAAGACCCATGATCACGATAATTACGGGCTCTAATAATCGGGTAAAGGTTTTTAAGAAGCGGTCTACTTCTTTTTCGTATTCATCGCCGATACGCAGAAGCGACTTTTCTAAACTGCCTCCTTCTTCACCAACATGTACAATATTAGCGACAAAAGCGGGGAATAATTTTGATTCACTAAGGCATTGAGAGAAACTCGCGCCGGTAGTTATCTGTACTTTAAATTTTTGTAATTCAGATTTTAAAAGCCCGTTTGCTACCAACTGCGTGGATACTTCTAACGCGGTAACAACGGGAATGCCGCTTCCAATAAGCAACGATAACGTTTGAGCAAAACGGCCTACATCTGTTTTTAAGAATATTTCTCCGATCACCGGGATTTTTAATTTGATCGCATCGACGGTTGATTTTCCTTGAGAGCTACGGCAGAATCGCCGAAGTACAAATATGACGGTAAAAATTCCGGCGCAAAAAAGCCACCAATAATTGGTTAAAACACCGGAAATTCCAAGAAGCATCCTTGTCGCAAACGGCAGCGCCTGCCCCATATCTTCAAACATGGTTGACAGCCGCGGAATGACGAAAACTACCAGGACAATTATGGTAAGCATTCCCACCAAGAGCACAAACGCCGGATAGGCTAAACTCGCCCGCACAGAATTCTTGAATTCCTCTTGTTTTTCCAGAAATTCCGTCAGGCGTTTTAAAGCGATCTCTAATTTACCGCTTGTTTCTCCGGCATGGATAATCGCGGTATAGAGAGCGGAGAATATATGCCGGTATTGGGAAAGGCTTTCGGAAAGAGATTTTCCGTCTTTAATGTTACGCGCGACATCGCTGATGACCGCTTTAAAATATTTGTCGGGAGTCTGGCCTCCAACAATAGCAAAACTTTGCAGGATGTTAACTCCTGACTCTATCAGACTTGAAAGCTGGCGAGTAAACAAAACTACGTCTTTCTTTTTAACGGTATGCCGGCGTTGCGAATTATCTACGTTGCCAACATCACTGTTTGTTTGCAGGGAAAGGGGGAAATATCCCTGTTGTTGCAATATGTTAATTGCTTCTTGTTCGGATGATGCTTCCAGTTGACCCTGGATAGTCTTGTGGGGTTCTGATTTTGCGGTATAGATGAATTTTGGCATATCTCGACACTAATTTTCGCTGATTTATTCGTGTTCCGCCGGAGGCAGACCCGCCCGCATACAATGAAACATCAATGGCGGAAAATTCGCGTTTTTCCCATTCGCGTGAATTCGCGTTCTTTCAAAAATTCGCGGTAATTAGCGTTTACATTTCTTCTTGCTGGGTGACGCGCACCACTTCGCTTAAGGTCGTACGCCCCGCAAGCACTTTACAAAGACCATCATAGCGCAGCGTACGCATACCTTCGGCTATCGCTTTTTGTTTTATCTGTTGACTCGAGGCCTTTGCAAGGATCATTTCCCTGACAGGCTCGGTAATACGCAATATTTCGTATATGCCGATCCTACCGTGATAGCCGGTGAAACGGCATTCCTGGCATCCTTTCCCTTCAAAAAGTTCACCTTTTCGTGTCTCGATCTTTGCATCATGTGCCTGCGCTAAAATTTCGGTTTTCCTCTGCGTGTTTACCGGCGTTTTGCAGTGCGGACAAATAAGGCGCACAAGCCGTTGTGCGATCAAACATTCAAGCGAAGAAGAAACGAGAAAGGGCTCAATGCCCATATCCAAAAGCCGCGTTATCGCGCCGGCAGCGTCATTGGTATGCAAGGTTGAAAAAACCAAGTG
>JAQUOR010000141.1 GCA_028717025.1 Candidatus Omnitrophota bacterium
GGTACGCGATAGTGGCGGATTGGACCGGATAAATCCCGCATCAAAACCATACTCAATGATCGATACTTCATTCTCCCGTATAGTAACGGGATCGTCATTAATACCTAAAACGCAAGAATACTCACAGGGCGCGGGACATAGCCTTCCGGTAAATTCAGGAAAATTGTTGGTTGCGTCAAGAAATTGAAACGCCTTTTTCCACTGACCCTTAAAAACCAAATCATTCCATTCAGGAATATAATTACCCAGGGGACATCCCCAATGGCAGAATGGTACGCCACAATCCATACACCGGCACGCCTGTTCTTTTGATGCTTCATCGGACCGGAATAAAGCCACTTCCCGATAGTCGCGAAGCCGTACGTGTACCGGACGATACCTTGCTTCTTGGCGTTTAAATTTTAAGAAACCTTTTACATCACCCATTGTATACCTTTTTTTAAACGCTGATTATCGCAAATCTAACGCTGATTTACGCAGATAAATCCTCTGAAACTATCATGCGTTCGTCTGCGATCATCTGCGTTGACGGCGTCAGCCATCAGACACTTCCGCTAAATCAAGCTTCTTGCCGACCGTTCTCGCTGAAAGGATACGTTTATATTCCCTAGGCATTACCTTAACAAACTTTCTTATTTCTTTCTTAAAATTATCGATAATGCTTTTTGCACAAAAGCTTGAAGTATAGGTATAGTGGTTATAAAGTAGATTATGTATCGTGTCTTCCTCGTCTTTTAAAACGCTCTCCAATGCCACCATTTCCAGGTTGCATTTATTTTTAAAATCTCCCTGACTATCGTAGATATACGCGATGCCTCCGGACATGCCTGCGCCAAAATTTATTCCGGTGCGTCCCAAAACAACCACTCTTCCTCCGGTCATATACTCACATCCATGGTCTCCGAGGCCTTCGACGACGGCATTTAAACCGGAGTTACGTATGCAAAACCGTTCGCCGGCAAGGCCCCTGATGTACGCCTCGCCGCTTATTGCTCCATAAAAAGCGGTATTACCGATAATAACGTTCTGCTGAGATGTATAATCAACCTGCGTATCGGGACGAATGATTATTTTTCCTCCTGAGATGCCTTTACCCACATAATCATTCGCCATCCCTTCTAATTCGAAAGTAATCCCTTTCGCCAGGAAAGCACCGAAGCTTTGTCCTGCAACGCCTTTGAATTTAAATCTGATAGTGTCATCGTCTAAGCCGGTTTCTCCATGCCGTCGCACCACTTCTCCGCTAAGCATTGCACCGGTAGTTCTGTCGGTGTTGTGTATCGGCAATTGCGCGCTCACGTTTTTATGCGCATCAATAGCCTCTTTAGCCTTTTTTATTAACGTCAAATCTAAAACCTTATCGATCCCATGGTCCTGCGGCGTCTGAAAATATACGCCAATGTTGGCAGGGACTTTCGGTTTATGCAAGATCCTGGAAAAATCTATATTTTTTGTTTTCCAGGGCACAATTTTACTGCTAAGACACAGTAGTTCCGTTCTACCGATTAATTCATCAAGGGTACGAATCCCTAAACGCGCCATGATTTCCCGCAGTTCCTGCACCACAAAATGAAAGTAGTTGATAATATATTCCGGCTTACCTTTAAAATGCTTTTCTAAAATCTCATCTTGCGTGGCAACGCCGACGGAACAATTATTCAAATGACAATGGCGCAGCATCACGCATCCGCAAACGATGAGCGCTGCGGTAGAGAATCCAAACTCTTCAGCGCCCAGCATTGCGGCAATAGCCACATCGCGCCCGGTACGCATCTGCCCGTCGGTCTGCAACCGCACGCGAGAACGTAAATCATTCAGCACAAGCGTCTGATGTGCTTCGGATAAACCCAGTTCCCAGGGAAGACCTGCGTGTTTAATCGAACTTAAGGGTGAAGCGCCCGTTCCGCCGTCACCCCCGGAAATAAGGATCATGTCCGCGTGCCCTTTTGCTACACCCGCAGCAATGGTACCTACACCTATCTCAGAAACCAGTTTTACACTGATACGCGCTTTTGGATTTATATTTTTTAAATCGAAAATCAACTGCGCTAAATCTTCTATGGAATAAATATCATGATGCGGCGGCGGAGAAATCAAAGTAACTCCCGGCGTTGTATAGCGCGTCCGGGCGATAATTGTGCTCACCTTATGCCCCGGAAGCTGGCCCCCTTCTCCCGGTTTTGCCCCTTGTGCTATCTTTATCTGCAGTTCATCGGCGTTAACGAGATAATTCGCGGTGACTCCGAAGCGCCCCGAGGCTACCTGTTTTATGGCGCTGCGCAAAGAGTCTCCGCTGGGCAGAGGTGAGAAACGAACGGGGTCTTCTCCGCCTTCGCCGGTATTGGATCTACCTCCCAGCCTATTCATGGCTATGGCCAACGTCTCGTGTGCTGTCTTGCTTATCGAGCCAAAGCTCATCGCGCCGGTGGCAAAGCGCTTAAATATATTTTCCGCTGGTTCTACCGTATCAATAGAAACAGGGCGTATCCCGTTATCTTCAAACGCAATATCAAGGAGACTACGTAAAGTCGTGGGGTTTTTCGATTGATCGTTGATGCGCCGGCTGAATTCCCTGTATTTGGCATAATCGTTGGAACGCGTCGCATCCTGCAGGCTCGCAATAGTCTCCGGATTCCAAAGATGAAACTCGCCATCCCTGCGCCATTGGTATATCCCTCCAGAGGCAAGATACGGCGCACCGATTTCACGTTGCGGATACGCCGTTTCGTGACGCAAAAGTGTTTCCCTGGCGATTTCTTTAAAGCCGACCCCGCCTATCCTGGAGACCGTACCCGTAAAACACATATCAATAACCTCTTGGGCCACGCCTAAGGCTTCGAATATTTGCGCGCCACGGTAACTCTGCAATGTCGAGATACCCATCTTAGAAAGCACTTTAAGGATGCCTGTCTGTGTTGCGTGTATATAGTTCTGCAATGCTTTCGCGGGATTGAGCGTGATATCGTTGGAGGCTGTCAGCATGGTAACGGCATCGTACGCAAGGTAGGGATTAACACAATCTGCACCATAGCCGAACAGCAACGCGAAATGATGCACTTCTCTGGGTTCAGCGCTTTCAACTACTATTCCCACGCGGCTGCGCAAAGCGCGGCTTAAAAGATGATGATGCACTGCGCCCAAAGCCAAAAGTGACGGTAATGCTGCCTGAGCTTTATTTGCGCCCCGGTCGCTTAAGGTGATGAAGGTGTACCCTTCCCGTATGGCATCGACCGCGACGCTGCATATCCGCGTAAGCGCTCTTTTAAAATCTTCTTCTCCGGTGGAACTGCCGTGTTTGAAAGGAAAAAGAGTGGAAATTATTTTTGTTTTAAGGTTATTGACGTGTATCTCGTTGATCCGGGCACAATCGAAATTTGTCAAAATGGGGTTCTTGATCTCCAGCGTATGACAATGTTCGGGCGTTTCCTCAAGAAGATTACGCTCTCCTCCGATATAGCTTGTCAGGCTCATGACGACTTCTTCGCGAATAGGATCAATCGCCGGATTAGTCACCTGGGCAAAAAGCTGCTTGAAATAAGTAAACAGGAGTTGTGGGTTTTGCGATAATACCGCATGAGGGATGTCATTGCCCATCGAACCAACCGGCTCCTTACCCTCTTGCGCCATAGGCGCGATGATCATTTTTAAATCTTCACGGGTATAGCCAAACGCTTTGAGCAGTGTCAAGGTATCCTGCGCTTCTCTTTTCTGCGCTTTTGGTTTCTCAAGGTCACGCAGAGAAACCATGTTTTCGGCAATCCATGCGCCATAAGGCTTGCGGCTTGCCACGTTTTCTTTGATTTCCTCATCATTGATGATGCGGCCTTCCTGGGTATCAATGAAAAACATTTTACCCGGTGTAAGCCTGCCCGAAACAAGTATATCGGCCGGGTCAATATCCAAAACTCCCATTTCCGAAGCCATAACGACAAAGTTATTCTTGGTAATAATGTAGCGGGCGGGCCGCAAACCGTTTCTGTCCAGAACCGCACCTACACGTACCCCGTCGGTAAACGCGATTGCCGCCGGGCCATCCCAAGGTTCCATAAAACAAGCATGGTATTTATAGAAATTTTTTATTTTTTCATCAAGGAGACTATTCTGCTCCCAGGCACCGGGTATGAGCATCATCATTGCCTCGGGTAGATCCCGGCCGGCCAGAAGTAACAGCTCAAATACATTATCAATAGTGGCGGAATCACTACCTCCATGCACCACAACCGGTTTAATCTTTTTTATGTCGCTTTTAAATAACGGGCTTTTGAATAAACTTTCCCTGGCCTGCATCCGGTTGATATTTCCCCGTAAAGTATTGATTTCACCGTTATGCGCCAGATAACGGAACGGCTGAGCCAAATCCCACGTGGGAAAGGTATTGGTGCTGTAACGGGAATGCACAAGGCTGATCGCGCTCGTTAAAAGAGGGTCGTTGAAATCAAGAAAAAACTGCTCCAGTTGTCCGGGCATAAGCAACCCCTTG
The DNA here is from genome assembly GCA_028717025.1 of Candidatus Omnitrophota bacterium. GTDB lineage: Bacteria > Omnitrophota > Gorgyraeia > Duberdicusellales > 4484-171 > JAQTOI01. The sequence goes on from JAQUOR010000141.1 coordinate 4,481, forward strand.
TAAGAAAAGGTACGGCAGGAAAGATTAGTAATATAGAAAAAAGACTGTTGCGTTAATGCGGATGCACGGACTGCATTCTCTATCCTTTTGCGTATGATGTATAATTTTCGTTCAAACGTAAGCGGGTCTGCTAAATTTTCTTTAGAGGTAATAAAAATCTGCTCGATCTGGGGTTCGGTCTGGCGCGCTGTTTTACCAATGCGTGAATTATCAACAGGCACTTGCCGCCAGCCTAAAAGAGCACAATTTTCTTCTTCGATGATTGTAGAAAAAACATTTTTGCAAAATTGACGTTCTTTGGTGTCCTTGGGGAGAAAAATAAGACCTGTTCCATAAGAACCCGGTTTGGACAAATCTATTTTTTGTTGCTGACAGACATGCGCAAAGAATTCGTGAGGGATCTGGATAAGTATTCCTGCACCATCTCCGGTTTGCGGATCTGCGCCGGTTGCGCCGCGATGAGCAAGACGACGCAGGACCTCCAGAGACTGCTTAACGAGTAAATTACTCTTCTTACCCTTGATATCGCATAAGAAGCCCACTCCGCAGGAATCGTGTTCGAACTGCGGATCATATAAGCCCTGTTTTTTGGGA
>JAQUOR010000142.1 GCA_028717025.1 Candidatus Omnitrophota bacterium
GGGGATATTCCAGCAGCACTGCCGTTTTAAAGGTCTTTGCCGGAGGGAAAAAAATAAAATTGACGATTTTTTTTACGGGAAAATAAATCTTATTGACCAGGGGAATGTCAAAGAAAGTGTGCTCTAACCAACGGTAAAGACGCATCCCTGAGAGACGGACTACCAGGCCGAGCAGAAAAATGATAACGACAAATAGGATGATCCCCAGCCCGGGAATTTTATATCCTATGTATTCTTTTAAAAATGTATTGATGAACTTGCCTAAAATTCCATCGGCAAACGAAAAAAGTCCCACAATCACATAAAGAGTAATACCGATAGGAATAATAGCCGTAAGTCCTGTGATAAGCGTTTTCTTTATCATTTCTGATTATCGCAACACACGGTTCTGTGAAGGCGTCTAAAGATATGCCTAAGGGGTGGTGCCTTCCGCGGCATTAATTGTCCGCGGTCCTTGCGCATGCACATTCGTTTCCGGAATCTCGCGTAAGATGCAAATCGTAAACAGGAGGTTTAAACAGGGATTTTCTTATGTCCTGCGAAGAACTCTGAGAAGAAAAATCTTTTAACTTTTGCCTTTTTTATGGCGTTAAGAAGCTTTTCTCCTGCCTGAAGCGTTTGCTGTTCGCCCATCGTGAATAATTCCTGCGCCCTATCAAAACTTCCCCACGAAAATTTCTCCAAATCCGGGAATATGAGAAAATCGGCTTCTTTTACGTTATCGTCAATAATCTTTTTATACCTGAGTTTATCCGTAAGGCACAGGGTTTCAACACAATTCCTCGCTTCGGTGTAGATATGGCGCGTAGTTTCCAGATTCACGCCGATAATAAAATCAACTTCGCTTTTAAGCGCTTGGGTAGGGAGCGTCTCGAGTGCTCCGCCGTCTACCAAGACCTGTTCTTTTAATTTTAGCGGAGGAAAAAAACCGGGCAACGCGGTTGTCGCGATGATGGCGCGGTATAACGGGCCGTCTTTTAGAAAACTAAGTTTCCCGGAGATAAGATCAACGCAGGTGGCAATAAAAGGGATCTTACAATCTGCAAAATCACTCGTCTGAAAAAGTTCTTTGAAGATTTTGAAAAACGGTTTTGGCTCGATAAGGTAAGGCTTGATCACGCATAGGTTCCAAAGGCAAAATTGCTGTATCATACTAAACGACTTTTCAACCAACACCGTATCGTCGCCGAAGGTAGCCGAACCGAAATGCCGCTTCAATGTCAAAATATCTTTTTCATTCTTGGCAAACGCATCGAAGATGAGGCGCTCTACATGGCGCGCATCAGGATAAAGAGCATAAAGCCCTCCCACCACGGCCCCGATAGAAGTCCCTGAGATTATGTCGGGTTTTATCTTGAGTTGTTCGAGCGCCTTTAAAGCGCCTATGTGGAAAAATCCTCGCGCCCCTCCTCCTCCCAATGCTAATCCTATCTTCACCTGGTGCTCCCTCCTTACCTCTGCCGCAATGCCTGTGGCAGCACGTATCAATAATAACCTTTCCGTATTATCGTATTATACTACAAAACAGCGAAGACAGAAAAGAAAAAGGCAGATCCCGTAAGAATCTGCCTTTTTTTAAATCGTACAATCGTCACTCTTTGGCAATCGCAATAAAAATCAAACCCGCAAGGCCTAAGAATAATCCTATGCATCCCTTAAACACGGTTTTCAACGCAGGCCACCAACCGATGACAGCCCATAAACCCAAAACGATAAGCACTATCCCTATAAGCATCTTAACCATCGTTTTCCCTGCATCGGAAGGTTTCTTTTCTTCTCTAACTTCGGTTGCCGGCATTCCTGCATCTTTTTTCTGTTCATCCATACTACACCTCCTCTTTCTTACGTATTATAAAAAATCAGTTCCTTAAATAATATAAAATTTTTATACGTTTGTCAATCCCTGTGTCGTTTTAAGAAATACAAGCTGCTGATATGCGCGTGCGCATCGCATATTTTTCCTTCCGGAAACTAACGCGTAATCATCACGCACACGCAGTAAAAACTCTTTTTTTGCGGTGTAAAAACATCAATTCCTTTTTTTAATATACGCAAGCAACATCTCTGCGTTTCTTTCGTCTTTTTTATCAAACTTGATTGCCAACGCAGACCATTCCTGCGCACCCTTGCGGATCCTGACTATTTTCCCGTGCAAAATAATCGGCTGCGTACTACTCTGCAGTTGCAATGTCAGCTCAACGTCGCCGCCGATGACAAAACCATATTGGTTCACTGAGAGAAGCACGCCGCTTTTGGAAATATCGGTAATGAAGGCCAATAATCCTTCCTGGTTAATCCCTGAAGAGGAACAAAGACATTTAAGGGGTGGCGAAATAATTATGCGCGCCTCTGAGCGCTTGTTTCCAAAACCTATTTTGCGCAGAAAATTCATACACCCTCCTTCAATGGGCAGACGATTTATGCGGGCTACTGGCGAACATACTCGCAGGCGTTAGCCGTCTGCGAATTGACCCCCACCGCTTTCTGAAAATAAACTTGATGTAGATTTAAAGCGCATACTCTCTGCTCATCTGAATATTCATTATAAGCCCTCACCAAACACAGAAAATGGTGGGGGTAAAATTCGATCACCGGCTCGCTGCCCTGTTGGGCTGCGTAATCTTCCACGCTCCCTTTGTGGTCGCTCGAAAAACTGCTATCTCATTTCACTTTCTTAACGCGATAACGATTAATGGTCAGCCGGCCCGCAGGTGAAACGCTGAGCTCCCAATTCTGCTTATATTTTACATCTCTGGTTTTTCCCTTTATCGTTTTGCTCTTACAACGCACCGAGAGTGCGACGCTATATTTCCCTCCTGCTAAATGTTTTACGGTAATATCCCCGACTTCATACATAATGCTCTCGGTCTCACTACGCGCTGCCTGATACCACTTAATGAAACCTGCGTGAGTGGTGATTTTTACCTCGGGCATTTCCATCAAGAGATCTTCTTTGCTCAAATGATACAGGAACAAGAAATCTTCCACCTGATGGTCGAGCCAAGCAAACCAACGGTAGACAAAACTTTTCACGTCATTTTCATCAGGTACATAACTGGCCTGATTTTGACCTGTGGTTTTTTCCGATACGGACGGGACAGCAACGGTTACGTTACCACTACTCGCTTTCGTTGTAGATACGGGCATTTTAACAAACCCTGTCTTGTGGGGTTGGAGCGATGTTGTTTTATTACCCGTAGTTTTTTCTTCTTTTGCAGCAAAAAGCGCTGCCGGCGATACTAAGGATATAAAGAAAAATAAAAGTATAAAACGATGCGCTGGGATGCTCATGAGTGCTCCTGCAATTTTTCTGCCATTCTTATCCTGCATTATTGACGCGTATCATTTCGCAAAACCATATTTACCGATAAGAGGGACAAATACGCAGCCACCCAAGGTTTCTGACTTCGTGTGTGTTGCCGATACTTTATCGACAACAACCAGCTCCTGGCTGAATTCGCTTCCCACAGGAACAACCATCCTTCCTCCTACGATAAGCTGCTCCTCCCAGAGAGGGGAAATAGCGGGTGAAGCAGCAGTAACGATGATTCTATCGTACGGTGCGTATTCCTGCCAGCCGCATGTGCCGTCCCCCACATCTATCGTGACATGGTACCCCAATGACGACAAAAGAGCTTGCGCCTGCCTCGCCAAAGAAGGAATTCTTTCTATGCTAAAAACGCGCGTTCCAAGCTGCGCGAGTATCGCTGCCTGATATCCTGAGCCAGTACCGACTTCTAAGATCTTATCGCCCCCTCTTACCTTAAGCGCCTCGGTCATCAATGCGACGATATAGGGCTGTGAGATGGTCTGCCCTTCTCCTACGGGCAGGGGGTGGTCTTCGTACGCAAAGTTAATTTCTTCCTGCAAGACAAAAGAATGACGGGGAACATCCATAAAAGCCCGTAGCAGATCGGGGTTAGTTATCCCTCGCTTTGCAATCTGCTCCCGTACCATCGCCTCTCTTAATTGCGTAAAATCAGGATTTTTCATCATGCAAGGAAAAAACAAATCGGATAAAGCGCACGGTATCGGCAAAGGGATGGATTTTACTACGCTGATTCTTTGCATAGATGCTGTGCACGGGAATGCTTTTAATTAAAAAACTGTTCTTGGCTGCTTTTATCAAAATCTCCGACTCCACTTCGAATTTATTGGTCTCAATTTTTATACTCTCAAGGACTTTCCGACTGATGAGGCGAAAACCGCACTGCGTATCGGGAATATGCTGGCCCACCAGACGAGAAATAAACCAAGACATGAATTTATTGGTCATCACCCTGATTTTGGGCATATTACCGGGATCGTTCATGCGGTTGCCGACGATAAAATGTTCACCGTTTCTGGCCGCTTCAAAAAATTTGTCTATATCAACGGGCGAATGCTGACCGTCAGCGTCCATGGTAACAATGCAATCAAAAGTATTGTTGCGCAAGAGATACGCTATCCCTTTTTTCAACGAAGTGCCTTTTCCTAAATTCCGTTCGTTCTTAAGCAGCCGGTCTGCATATCGGGCAGAGACCATAGACGTATCGTCGCTGGAACCGTCATCGATAACCAACACCGATAAATCCTTTTGCTTTATTTCACGCAAAAGCTCTCCAATAGTTGCCCCTTCATTGTATGCAGGAATCAAAACCCAAACCTTCATAGTTCTTAAATTATATATCAAGCTCACAAACTCATGAACTCTGACGTTCATACGTAAGATCACAGATACAAAAGAGCATCTATGCGAGCTTGTAAGTTTCTCTTAATTTTCTATCCTCATGCCCTCATCGGCTCGCCTCGCTTAACACAAGTCGAAGCGGGCTTAAGAGCTTACGAGCTGATTACCTGTAGTCCATCATAACCAGTACCTCTGAAACATATACCACTGATCCGGATATTGACTGATATATTTTTCCAAAATCGATGCGTACTTTTTTATTATATTCTCTTGAGCCTGCGCGTCATCCTTATCGTATTCAAGAGGTTTTTCGATAATAAGATGATAATATTTCTTGCGTTCCCGTACAAAAAACGTAGGGATGATCGCCGCGCCTGTCTTGAGCGCAAAAAA
>JAQUOR010000143.1:0-4259 GCA_028717025.1 Candidatus Omnitrophota bacterium
AGCCGGTTCTGGTTAAGGAGAATATTTATACGACTGGCGAGCTTTGCGGAGAATCAGACGGCCGAAAAATATATGAGCAATCCGTTATGGTTAAAATAGGAGATGATTTAGCAGTGATATGCGGGTGTGCGCATCCGGGAGTGGTTAAGATAGCAAAGAAAGCCAAGGATAGTTTAAAAGCAAACGTTCATTGGCTTATCGGAGGTTTTCACCTTAAAGACAATTCAGACGAAAACAATGCGCGTATTATCCGTGAGCTGCAAGATCTTGGAGTCAGTAAAATCGTGCCTATGCATTGTACCGGCAAACGCGCGGCAGAGGCAATGCGTGAGGCATTCGGACAGGGATTCTTGCGAGTAAGGGAAGGAGAAAGTTTGGATATATGAATAAGATCGTGATTATTGATGAGGATCTTTGTATCGGATGCGGTGCATGCGTATCACTTTGCCCCAAGAAAATTTTGTATATTGATGATAAGAGCGGCAAGTGCAAGGTAACTGACGAATCTAAATGCGATCGCTTACGTGGATGTGTAAGAGTTTGTCCGGTCGATGCTTTGAAAATTATTTAAACATGTATCAAAAGCAGGGAGCAGGAAGGCTCCGAAATGTGTCCGATTTCTACTATGAAGGATATGCACGATATCATCAAGGAAAGCGATAAGGTCGTTACTTTTTAAAAGGACAGAAAAATGACTATAGATTTAACTCAACTGCAGCCTGGCGAAAGCGGCGTAATCAAAGAAATGCAGGGCGGCCATGGCTTCATAAGAAAATTACAAAGTATGGGCGTGCGGTCGGGGAAGAGGATTACTAAGGTGAGTTCCCATTTCTGGCGCGGTCCTCAGACGGTAGAAGTTGATAATATACAGATTGCCATTGGTTTTGGTATGGCAAAAAGAATTATGGTGGAAGTAGATAGATGAAGATAGAAAAGGTTTTACTAATAGGTAATCCTAATGTTGGCAAGAGCGCTATATTTTCCCGGCTTACCGGAGCAAAGGTAATAATTTCCAATTATCCCGGGACGACGGTTGAGTTCACTCAAGGCAAGATAAAGATTGGCGATGAAACAGCAATGATTATAGATGTGCCGGGAACGTATACCTTAGAGCCAACCTGTAAAGCCGAAGATGTGGCGTGCAGGATGTTACAAGAGGGAGGGGTAGTTGTTAATGTTGTCGATGCCACAAATTTGGAAAGAAATCTTTGCTTAACATTACAACTCTTGGAAAAAGATATCCCGGTTATCGTGGCTTTAAATATGTGGGATGATACCAAACACCGTGGAATTAATATCGATATTAAAAAGCTGGAAGAAAACTTAGGAGTGCCGGTTGTTTCTACGTGCGGTTTAACCGGAGAAGGTATTAAAGAATTAATCAGCCGTCTTCCTGAGGCAAAAGCTATTAAGTCGTCAGCTTCTTCTGATGGAAAAAAATGGGAGAAGATAGGGCGAATCGTAGAAGAAGTTCAAAGATTAACCCATCGGCATCATACGCTGTTAGAAATATTAGAGGATTTAAGCATTAAGCCGCTTACCGGGCTGCCAATTGCCATAGGTGTTGTATACGGTGCTTTCTGGATCATTCGTTTTATTGGAGAAAGTTTAATCGGGTATTTATTTGGGCCTTTATTTGAAAGATTATGGCTTCCTTTGATGATGAAATTGAGCACATTCTTAGGCGAAGGATCTTTTTTACATCATCTCTTAATCGGGAATCTAATCGGCGGCAACATAGACTTTGGCCAATCATTCGGATTATTAACCACCGGATTTTATGTGCCTATTGGCATGGTCCTGCCTTATATCTTTAGTTTTTATCTCGTGTTAGGGATATTAGAAGATTTTGGCTATCTTCCTCGTTTAGCTGTCCTCACGGATAATTTTATGCATCATTTAGGGCTTCATGGATACGCGATAATCCCCTTTATTTTAGGTTTAGGATGCAATGTTCCGGGAGCATTAGCTACCCGAATATTGGAAGAAAGGCGTGAGAAGTTTATCGCCGCTACTCTAATGGCGATCGCTATTCCTTGTATGGCGCAAACAGCCATGATTGTGGGATTGGTTGGGCAGCGGGGAGGTAAATACGTAGCGATTGTATTCGTCACTCTTTTTGCCCTTTTGGTCATCAAAGGGTTAATATTAAATAGGGTCTTAAAAGGCACAAGCCCTGAGATATTAGTTGAAATCCCTCCTTATCGGATACCCCAAATTCAAGCTGTGATTAAGAAACTCTGGATGCGTTTATCAGGTTTTTTAAGTGAGGCTCTGCCTTTTGTGCTCTTGGGAGTGCTTTTTGTGAATATTCTTCAGATGCTAAGAATAATAGATTTCTTTGCGTATATCTTTACACCGGTTTTAACCGGCTTGTGGGGGCTTCCCAAAGAAGCTATTTCTGCGTTGATAGTCGGGTTTTTGAGAAAAGACGTTGCTGTGGGCATGCTGGGGCCCCTTAACTTGACCACTAAACAACTGGTCATCGGTTCAACAGTTTTGGCTGTATATTTTCCATGTATTGCTACTTATATCGTTTTAATCCGAGAATTAGGCATCAAAGATGCGCTTAAAAGTACATTCATTATGATTGTAGTTGCATTGCTGGTCGGGGCATTGCTTAATTTGTTTTTGATTTAACAAAGCGAAACATTTGGTAAAATTATCCATATGAGTAAAAAGATAAGTTTTAAAGGTCTGGTATTTTTTCTTATTCTTCTTTTCGCCATTCTTTCTATTGGAGCAGAGTGTTTTCATAGCCATAGCGATCGAGATTTTCACACCGATTGCCCTGCTTGTCTTTGGTTGGCGACGATCAGTACGTTTGTTTTCTTGTGTTTTTTTGTTTGCCTCGGTTTCTGGTTAGAAACCACTCAACGATTCTTTTATGTCAGCCCACCTGCTTTTATATCCAAGCCTTGCCGCATAATTCAATATCTTCGCGCTCCGCCATCTCAAATTCACGTCTCTTAAGGTCTTTGGTTTAACTACAAATACAGATTTTATTGGAGGTGAAGGGTAATGAAAAAAATACTATTTTTTCTCATTGCATTATTTTCTACGGCAACATGCCTATACGCAGAATCCGGTTCTAATGATGTAGATCAATTGAAGGAAGAGGTAAGGTTGCTAAAATCTCAATTTGCGGAGATGAAATCAAGCTATGAAAACAAGATCAATCAGCTTGAATCTAGAGTTGAGCAGCTTACACAACCGAAGGTTGTAACGCAAGATAAGGCTGTCCAGCTTGCACAGCCATCCCAAACAAACTAGGGGAGATATTTCCAAAACTTCAATCCTGATATTAGTGTGATAGGTGATTTTATTTATCATGGCACAGATAATAAAAGCGACGCGGTATATAATCAATTTCAAATGCGTCAGGCGGAATTAGCTTTTTCCGCAGCAGTTGACCCTTACGCACGGGCGGATTTATTCCTGCATGTTGAGCCGGATGGTGATGAATGGCATGTCGGCCTTTGTGAAGGATATATGACTTTACTGAATTTGCCTATCGAAAACTTGCAGGGCAAAGTCGGAAAATTTAAAGCCAATTTTGGGAAAGTAAACAGGTTGCATCTGCATTCGCTTCCATGGGTTGATTATCCCAACATGCTCACCAACTATTTTGGGGAAGAAGGGATGAGCCAGCCCGGAGTTTCGGCAAGCTACCTGATTCCTAACCCATGGGATAAATATATAGAATTTTCATTGGAGGCTATGAATAATCACAATTCTGCCAGTTTCGCTGGCAGTCAGGGTAGAGATATGGTTTATGTGTCACATTTGAAAAATTTCTTCGATATTAATGAAGCATCTACCGTAGAGCTCGGTGGAAGCTTGGCAACGGGGCCTAATGATGATGGCCATGGAAAGAATAGAACTACTCTTGAAGGGATAGATCTTACCTATAAATGGAAGCCCTTAAAAGAAGGTTTATATAAATCTTTAATCTTTCAGAACGAAGTGCTTTTTAGTCAAAAAGACAATGTGATTGCCGAAGAAGGCGCAGACCCAAAACAAATTGATTCTTGGGGCGCATATTCCTCTTTACAATATCAATTTGCCAAACGCTGGTCTGTCTTTAGTAGGTATGATTTCTCAGAATTCCCTGATTATGCAAATAGGCATGATAACGCTATATCGGGAGGTTTAACCTTTGCGCAAAGTGAATATTGTTTCTGGAGATTACAGGTTAAGCATACCGATAGGGATTACGCTAAGGATAGCAACGAAGTCTGGCTGCAATGTAATTTTGG
>JAQUOR010000143.1:4269-5054 GCA_028717025.1 Candidatus Omnitrophota bacterium
CCGCATAGAAAACACGAATATTAATCTTTAAGGAGGTCTTAAAAATGCGAAATTTATTTATCGTATTAGCTTTAATTTTTGGTTTAACTTCGTTTGCTTATGCAGAGGAAAAAATCAATGTACTCACCACAACCGCTGACCTTAAGTCTATCGCTGAGTTCATCGGAGGGAATGAAGTAAAGGTCGATAGTTTAGCCAAAGGTTGTCAGGATCCTCATTTTGTTGAGGCAAAACCATCCTTTATGATGAAAGCGAAGAAAGCAGATCTCTTTATTCGCGTGGGATTAGAACTTGAGATTGGCTACGAAGAATTAATTATTGATGGCTCAAGGAATTCAAAGATAAGGATTGGTCAGCCCGGGCATCTGGACGCATCGGAAGGAGTGCTTTTATTGGAGGTCCCTACCACTACAAAAATAGATCGCTCTATGGGAGATGTCCACCCGATGGGCAACCCGCATTATTGGCTTGATCCTTTGAATGCTAAAATCATCGCTTCCAATATTACCAATCGGTTAAGCGAAATTTCACCGCGAAATGAAACTTATTTTAGAGAGAATTTGACTGAATTTGATAAAAGAATAGATATAAAAATGGTTGAGTGGCAAGGGAAATTAAAGCCTTTTAATGGGCAAAAGATAGCCATTTACCACCGTAGTTGGCCCTACTTTGCCAATAGGTTCGATCTGGAAATTGCTTGTGAGCTGGAACCTAAGCCGGGTATACCTCCGTCACCAGCGCATTTGAGAGAAGTTATCGAAGAGATAAAGAAAGAAAATATCAAA
>JAQUOR010000144.1 GCA_028717025.1 Candidatus Omnitrophota bacterium
GTATTACACCAAGGATACCCTGGGCACGCAGATTATTCAGGCGCTGTGCGATGAGCGCGTAATCGTTACGCGCAAAAAAGACAAAATCGACGCTCTTGGAAAAAATACCTTTGTGATACATTCCGAAGTTTTACGCGAGCAGCTCAAAGAATTTTTTAAGCATTACGCGCTTGAAATTACTCAGGAGAAAATGTTTAGCCGCTGCACCTTATGCAACGAAGTGCTGCAGGCGGTGCCCAAAGAAGAAGTAAAGAATAAAGTGCCTCCGTACGTATTTGCGCATCAGGATTTTTTCATGCAATGTCCCGCATGTAAAAAAATATATTGGCGCGGCAGTCACTGGGGTAATGTTAAAGAAGTTTTCAGCCAACAGCTCTCAGCTATCAGCAAAAATATTATAAAAGCTGAAGACTGACAGCTGGAAGCTGATAGCTAAAGGACATATGGAATTTATAGCCGACTTTCACATTCATTCTAAATATTCGCGCGCAACCAGCCGCGACATGGACATTGCCCACATCAGCCAGTGGGCACAATCGAAAGGTATTACCCTTATGGGAACCGGTGACTTTACGCACCACCTCTGGCTGCAAGAGCTGAAGGGTAATCTCGAAGACTTAGGCAACGGTCTTTTTAAGCACAACGATATCTATTTTATGCTGACCGCGGAGGTAAGCAGTATTTATTCAAAAAAAGGCAAGACCTATCGGATACATAACCTAATTACCAGCCCCTCCTTTAAGTCGGTGGAAAAAATAAACGAGGCACTGGGCAGGCGCGGTAATCTCTCCAGCGACGGACGTCCCATCTTAGGCGTGGATGCACAGGAGCTTGCGCATATTGTCTTCGATATCGACGAAAACTGCATGGTCATTCCCGGGCATATCTGGACCCCCTGGTTTTCACTTTTCGGTTCCATGTCGGGATTTGACCGGATAGAGGATTGTTTTGAAAAGGAAACGACAAAGATTTTCGCGCTTGAAACCGGACTCTCCAGCGACCCGGCAATGAATTGGCGCTTAAGCGCGCTGGATAGATATACTTTGATTTCAAACAGCGATTCCCATTCGCCCGCAAAAATAGGCCGCGAGGCAAACGTGTTTGATTGTGAATTAAATTACAAAGAGATACGGGAAGTCTTAAAAACAAAAGATAAAAAAAAGTTCCTCTATACCGTTGAGTTTTTCCCGGAAGAAGGTAAGTATCATTTCGACGGACACAGGCTCTGTGCGGTGCGTCTGTCTCCCCAGGAAACAAAAAAGCATGCCGGTAAGTGTCCTCAGTGCGGAAAATCCGTTACCGTGGGGGTAATGAACCGGGTAGAGCAGCTCGCAGACAGGCCCGAAGGATTTAAGCCGGAAAACGGTATTCCTTATAAAAATCTGATCCCCTTAGATGAGATTATCGCCGAGGCACGCGGAGTAAAGAAAGGGTCCCTTGCAGTAGGAAAGGAATATGAAAGCGCGATAGCGCAGTTCGGCACAGAATTCGAAATTTTGCTTAAACGCTCAACGCAGGAGCTGGCGAAACATTTATCGCCCAAGCTGGTCGAAGGTATATCGCGGGTACGCGCAGGCAAGGTAAGTATTAAGGCGGGGTTTGACGGCGAGTACGGCATCGTTTCGCTTTTTGGCAACGAAGAAGAGAAAAAAGATAATCAGCAATTAAGTCTGTTCTAAAACCGATTTACTTTAATCCTTCGCTCGATACCTTAAGTTTTAAGGCGAAAAGGCTTCATAAGAATTAGCGGTCATTCGCGATAAAAATTCGCGGCAATTAGCGTACGATGAAGATAGCAATCGTTTATTATTCATTTTCAGGAAATACAAAAATGGTGGCGCTTACCTTGCGGGAATATTTTAAAGAGACCAACGATGTCGAGATGATAGAGCTCCGCAGTCCCGATGAATCAGGCAATTTTTTTGTCCAGGCAGCCAGAGCCTTTAAGCATGCTCGTGCCAGGATAGAGAACACGCAAACAGACTTACGCAATTATGACGTGGTGTGCTTTGGAACGCCGGTATGGGCGTTTGGCCCTGCGCCGGCAATGAATACGTATTTGGATAACTGCGAAGGGCTCCAGGATAAAAGTGCGGTTTTATTTACCACCTATGGCAGCGGGACAGGAAATATCCGCTGTCTGAATCAGATGCAAAGTATGCTTGTAAAGAAAGGCGTTGTCTCTTTTAAGCATTTCTCCATTCAGCAAGGAAAAGTAGGAGAAAAAGAATTTATTTTTTCCCTGCTGCGCGAAAAAATAACGTTTTAAGAAAGTCTCCAAACGAAGTTCGAGGATGATTTTATGTCCCTGTAGCCCAACGGATAGGGCGTTGGCCTCCGGAGCCAAAAATGGCAGTTCGATTCTGCCCAGGGACGCTAACTCAACTTGGAATTTTCCCGAAAGACAAAGTCCAAGGTGAGTTGTCCCGCCGGAGTCATGGGAAATATCCGCGCCCGCGGAGCGGGCAGGGAAATTTCCCATGTATACTGCACACCAGTGCGTCCCGCAGGGGATAGCGAAGGCGGGATAGAATAAACAGCAACTAAAAGACCACGGACTAAAGATCAGGGAAACGCAGGACACCCGCTTTTACGCGGAAATAAAAAAGAGTTAAGCAATATCAATTTATTTTTTCTGGTTACTATCTTCCGTCTCGATCATGAATGTCTCAGTAATCGGCGGTTCAACGTGTTCAAAGAAAGATTACAGGATCGCGCAGGAATTAGGAAGGTTGATCGCGCATGAGGGCTGGATTCTTGTCTGCGGCGGCAGAACGGGCATTATGGAAGCTGCGTGCCGCGGCGCAAAAGAAGCCGGCGGGCTCACTGTGGGGATCTTGCCAAGCATTGACGGCGAGGACGGCAATGCCTACCTTGATGTGAAAATTCCTACAGGCTTAGGGTTTGCGCGTAATATTTTAGTGGTGCGGGCCTCACGCATAATCGTTGCGATATCCGGAAAACGCGGTACTCTTTCGGAGATTGCCTTTGCGTTTAACGAGGAAAGAAAGGTAATCGGCATACATACCTGGAAAATAAAAGGTGTAATACAGGTAAAGACCCCGCAGCAGGCAGTCGCACGCATTAAAAAATATTTGAAAAAAATTTCAATATAGGAAAAACATGAAAGCCATACTTTTTTTAGAAGACGGTTTTTACCTTAACGGAAACAGTTTTGGGTTTGCCGGAGAGACTACCGGAGAAGTCGTGTTCAATACCTCGATGACGGGGTACCAGGAAATTTTAACCGACCCTTCCTATAAAGGGCAGATTGTCTGCATGACCTATCCGCTTATCGGCAACTACGGTATCAACGCCCACGACGTCGAATCAAGCACGGTACGCGTTGAAGGATTTATTATCAAAGAACAGAGCGGCATTGTTTCAAACTGGCGCGCAGAAAAAAGTTTGGACGAGTATCTTAAAGAAAATAAGATTGTCGCCATCGAAGGTATCGATACGCGCGCTTTGACCAGACACTTGCGCACAAAAGGCGCAATGAAGGGGATCATTTCCACTGTTGATTTTAACCCGGACAGTTTAAAGCAAAAACTTTCGAAAGTGCCGACGATAGCCGGCGTAGATTTAGTTAAAGACGTAAGTTGCACAAAACCGTATGAATGGAAAGAAGATTTAGGTTTACGGCGCCTAACTCCTGCGAAGAAAAATGCTTTTACCGTGGTTGTTCTTGACTGCGGCGTTAAGTTCAGCATCCTGCGTAATTTAAAAGAATTAACAGAAAAGGTAATGGTTGTTCCCGCAAAAACTTCGCTTGAAGAGATACTAAAGCTAAAACCCGACGGTATTGTTTTATCAAACGGCCCGGGCGACCCGCAAGCCGTAAGCTACGTGATTAAGACTACACAGGAGATAATCGGTAAACTGAAAAATAAAGAGATAAAAGCGGCAATAATGGGAATATGCTTAGGGCACCAGATGCTGGGGCTTGCCTTTGGCGGAAGAGCCCAAAAGCTAAAATTCGGTCACCATGGCGGCAATCATCCGGTTAAAGACCTTGCCACAGGCAAGATCGATATAACCGCCCAGAATCACAATTTTGTGATTCCGCCCGAAACGATCCCTGCGGCAGCGGGTCTTATGGAAACTCACACAAACTTGTATGACCATACACCGGAGGGTTCTCGGCATACACACTTGCCGATCATGAGCGTTCAATTCCATCCCGAGTCAGGACCAGGTCCCTTTGATGCCCGCTACTTGTTTTCGCAGTTTATAACCATGATAAAAGGTGTTGCTTGAAAATAGCGTTTTTTAAAAATCGCATGCGGCAAAGGATCTTCACTGCAGTTACCGCAGGCCTTGTGACCATCGGTGTGTATATCGCGTCTGCGCAAACGCAGGACAAAGAATTCGAAAAAAGTATATCTGCGTTTTGCGCGCACCAGAGAAACGAGGTAACCGGACTTTTTTGCAGTTTTATAAATACCAGCGACGAATTACTCGTGGGCCAAGCCTCGACCTACGATCAGGCACTTGTAGGTTTGGCACTTCTTAAATTCAGGGAGTACTATCAAGCCAAACAGATCTTAAGATTTTTTAAATCCCGCTGGAGCCCGCAAGGCTTATGTAATTTTTATGATACCTCAAGCGGGGGCTGCGGAGTAGAGACCACCGTACACTTAGGCCCCAATGCCTGGATAGCATTGTTTGCCTTGCACTACGCACAAGAAACCGGCGATGATTCGTTTTATTCTTTCGCGCGGGACATTGGCCTCTGGGCAGCCGATTTAAAACATTATCGCGGTGCGCTGTGCATGGGACCGGTCCAAGATTGGGGAGGCAACTGGGACGAGGCTGTTTCGCTGGAAAACAACATAGTTGCCTACGCAATGTTCCGTTCTTTGTATGCGCAAGAGAAGGATGAAAAAATAAAAAATGTTTTTGCCCGTGAAATGCAGGGTATACGAAAATTCATCAAAGAGGCGGCCCTGGTAAGAGACAAAAAGAATAATATTACGCATATAAGCGTGGGATGCAACCACGACGAGGGGGTTTCGTCAGTTTCTTCGACAG
>JAQUOR010000145.1 GCA_028717025.1 Candidatus Omnitrophota bacterium
ATCTTTTTCCTGAAGATCCAGCAGAAGATATCGCTAAAGATATAGTTGCCAGCGGTTCAATTCCTAAGGATTTTGTTGTTGATGCGCTATTAAGATTCGGTTGTATTCCAGAAAATCTTGAAAAGACGTTATCGATTTTTAAAGACAATTTGAATAAATATTGTAATTTGGCAGTTAGAGATAATGTTCCTATTGAGTTTACTGATGAGCATATTAAGAGAGCTGGAGATGCTCTAGCTAAACATGCAAAAAGATTTAATGATTTCAAAGGTTGGGTACGCCTTGTCAGAAAATCTTAAAGACTGTGAACCGATGCGACATTTTGACCAGTACTTTTGGTTAACCGATGAGAACAGTATTATGTGAAAATAAATGGGGACGGTTGTACTAACTCAATAATTCGGTAACTTTTTGGAGCTTGTCAAAGGAGAACGCGGAACCAGGTACCTGAAAGTTCGCCAGAGGCATAGGGTTCTGTCGGATATGTCCCCCCGCAGGTTACTTCGAAACCTATTCGCGGGGGGGGGGGGCACTTCCAACATAACATCTTTGTGTGCAAAGGTTAAAATGGACACGGTCCTAACTCTCTTATTTGAATGCCCTTCTTGTCACGGTTTATTAAACTTGGAACGTAGCGTTGGAGATTCGGATACCAAAACGGTTGTATGTAATTGTAGGAATATTTGCTGGAATGTTGCTGGTTGAAAAGCAGTTCATTTATTGTAAGCAAGGATAATAACATTTTATGAATTGGAAAGAATACGAAAAAAGAGTTGCTGGACAATTGAAAACTAGACTTGGTTTTTCTAGGCTCGAAATAAATATAAAAATCAAAGGTTTATTGAGTAAGAGAAAAAGGCAGGTGGATATTTTTGTGCCTACTCCTGACAATAAAAATATTATTGTCGAGTGTAAAAAATATAATAAAAAATTAGATGTGAAATCAATAGATTCATTCATTGGGTTTTTGGAGGATGTTGGAGCTTCATGGGGAATTATTGTAACAACAAAAGGTTTCACTCGGGCAGCAATCAATAGGACTGCAAGAAGTAAAATACAGCTTGATATTATGACACCAGATATTTTCGAAAAGGTAGCGTCTGGATTAATTTTATGTTGGGGGCGATTTGTCGTGCAGTGTAATAATTGTGGAACGAAGGTTGTTCGTTATTGTTCTGATTTGGATTTCAAAATTGTAGAAACCGTAGAAAGAGCAATGGGCGCTGAATGGTGTCATAGCGCGGGTTGGGAAGACTTTTGTGAAAAATGTAATGCAACATGGAGTATTTGTTTTGAAATCTGGGAATACCCATATGGAGATTCAGGTTATCTTATTACTAATCCTTCTAATTGTGAACTTTTGGAAACAGGCAATTTTGTCGTTAACCGAATAGAACTCGAATCAGAAGATGAATAAAACCAAGCGTCTCTACATACGCACTTTCGGATGTTAGATGGTTGCGCCATAGGGAGACGATGGGAAAGATCATGAAAGCCTTAGGTGTTTGAGAGGAGAAAATGAATGAATAAATCACCTATGCTAAAACATGCAGTAGAAAGCTTTGAACATGGCTTAGAGCACTATTTGGACGGGTCAGATAAAAGCAAAAAATTTGCAATCCTGCATGTAGATCAATCTATCGAATTATTTTTAAAAGAAAAAATAGTACAATTAGGAAAAACTATTTATAAATCTGATGGAACCACCTTAAATCTACATGAATCTTTCCAGTCACTAAAAGACCTGAAAATTTATGAACAGCCACGGATCGAAGAATTACATGATTTACGAAATGCTATTCAGCATAAAGGCTTAATTCCGGATAATGATAGCACTCAGTTTTACATCGGGATTGCCTACAACTTTGTTAAAAGGTTTCTTCCTGAAGAATTAAAAATACCGTTTGAGGAAATATTATCTCCGAAACATAAAGCAGTTATGGAAGGAATTCCTCTTGAAAAGTCTGATGAAATAATAGCAATGTTTGATAACGTTTTAAAATCAAACGCAAGCCCTTCCGGGAAAATCATGGAAGGTTATACTATTTTAACCCGGGTTGTTAATTTAACATCAGACCAAACCATTGGAAAAGTTGGTTTTCGTCGGACTTTAAGGAAAAATGCACGAAATTGTAAGGTTGATTTGAGTGAATTTAAAGAATATTTAGATTTTGTTATGAAAGTAAGAAATCAAGTAGTGCATAGCTCACATGAGCCAACAAAAGAAGAGGCAGATATATTTCTGCATATGGTTGGAAAAATATTAAAAAAAATTAAATTTATAAAATAATTCGGGGACACGTACCGAATTGACGAACCGATGACGTGCAAAGAATTATGACCGTTTCCAGCTAGCCCATCGCCGCTACTTTAGTAAAGGAGATAATGCGCATGGTCAGACTATCACGTTATATTATTCCTGTTTTTGTCATTATTTTTTGCGCATGCGGTTGTCATCCTCCTGCGCGTACGCTGCCGCTTGCCAATACTCTTTCATCGGACAATGTGCCGATTGCCTACGCGGTTTACGGCCCGGCAGCTGATCCGACCGTAGTGTTTGTCCATGGGTGGAGCTGCGATAGCCGCTATTGGTACAATCAAATCCCGTATTTTTCGAAGAAATTCCGTGTGATCACTATCGATCTGGCCGGGCACGGTAATTCCGGCTTCGGAAGAAAAGTTTATACCACGGAAGCGTTTGGCCAGGATGTCGCTGCAGTATTGCGGCAGCTCGATGTAAAGAAAGCGATTCTGGTGGGACATTCCATGGGCGGAGAGGTTATCCTGTATGCGGCTAAGATCGCGCCTGAAAGAGTTATTGGCCTGGTGGGGGTAGATACTCTTGAAGACCTGGGGATGGTTTATCCGGATGAAGCGAAGAATCAAATATACGAACCTATTGCCGCGAATTTTGTGCCGGAAGTACAGAAGTTTGTCCGCACTATGTTACCGGCCAACGCCGACAAGGAATTAGTTGATACTATTGCCCGTGATATGTCATCTGCGCCGCAGGAAGTGGCGTTGAGTTCGATGAAGGAATATTTTAAGGTGTCCGATCCGGAACTGATCAAAGGCCTTGCCGTGCCGCTAAAAAGTGTTAATGCCGATCTCTGGCCGACCAATGTCGAAGGCAACAAAAAGCTTGTGCCGTCATACGAGATGGCACTCATGAAAGGTCGCGGGCATTTCATAATGCTGGAAGCGCCGGATGAGTTCAATGCGCTGCTTGAGAAGATGATTAACCGTATCATTGTCGAGACAAATGGGAAGAGATGAGTGAATATATGAGGAAAGCGATTGCCGAAACACGCGCTGGAAAAAGAGTATTCATCCGCAGTTTCGGATGACCGTTGGTACAAGTACCGAGAGATGATTCTGGGGATTTTTAAAGGATTTATGTGATTTGGAGTTATGAAGTTACGACAAATTAAGGCGAAATCAAAAATTGTTGTAATGTGCAGTAATGTTAAGAGGCCAGTTCTATAAAAATCAAAAGAAATAGCTATGCGTGAACTTTTTGTATTTGGCGCAGGAGCTTCTCGTGCATCCGGGGGAACACCCTTGGGCAAAGATTTAGTTTGGGACTATTTTAATGGCTGTTCATCATGGTCTCCAGTTGGGCACGATGCACTCCCTACGGAGGAAGCTCAGGATGAACAACGTAGAGAATTTGCTGATTTAATAGTTTTTTTTGGAAAAATCGAAAGTCGCTATCCGCAATTATCTGGAATCAGCCAAGAGTTGAATGCGGCAATAAATGAAGGTAGGTTCGCTGATTTAGACATTGGGAAACCTTATTACATTGATGAAATTATGGAAGATCTCGTCCGTGATACAAAATATGCAGATGAAATTAAACTTGTCCGACGTATTGCTGCGCAACACATCACGCAGACATCATACGGTTCTAATAACGATTTTTACAAGAAATTCATAAAGAGCCTCAAAAATAAAATAAGGGATGAGGTATCAATTATCTCCTTTAATTTTGACTGTTTATTAGATGACGATTTATCTGAACGGGTTTATTTCGATTACCTTATAGAGTTTGATGGTATCGATTCTCGCAGGTGTTTTTATAGACCGGGGCGAGGAATTATTCTCTTAAAGCTTCATGGGTCCTTGGACTGGAGATTAGATACTTCTACTGGTGCGATAACCTTATTGCCTGCAGAATGGGGTGAGAGTTGCGGTGGAGAGCCGTGTATTTTTCTACCCCACGAGGAAGTAAACCAGAAAATAAGCCAATTATGGAATGCGGCCGAAGAATCTGTAAGAAGAGCCGATAAGATTACCTTTATTGGTTACTCGTTGCCTACTTATGATTCGGATGCGATAAAATTATTTCAATCCAATGTTCATGGAGGAATATGGATAGAAGTAATAGATTTTTCAAAAGCTACGATTGACAGATTCAAGGAATTATTTCCTAACTCTAAAATAGAAGGTACAATCCGTGATCTTAGCAAAGATGGGTAAATAGAAAGTACTACTTTAACTGTCAGTGAAGAATCAGGATTGTTGCCAGCTAACTCGTTGTTCGGCTGTTGCCCTCCTTGACCAAGGGGACACTTCCAGCATAATATCTTGGTGTGTAAAGGTTAAAACGGAAACGGTCCGAGAAAACTATACGAGACATACACCATATTTTTCAAAGGAGAAGATTGCAATGAAGAATATCGCAATAACATTTTCGCTCGCGTTTCTGCTTTTGATCTCCGGCGCCTGCACCGGGACGGAATCATGGGGCTGGAAGTCCTCTTTGGACCAGAAGGATTTTTCCCTCGATTACCAGCAGATCCTGAAACATCTGAGGGTGGCCAACGAGACCGCCAAGGAAGCGGTGGAATCCGGTCACCCACCCTTTGGCGCAGTGCTTGTGGCGCCGGATGGCGAGACGGTGCTGATGAAACAGGGAAACGTGAGTTTGATGGACCATGCCGA
>JAQUOR010000146.1 GCA_028717025.1 Candidatus Omnitrophota bacterium
GACGACCCTTCGGGCAGATTTTTCCTGCGCGTAAGTGCGTGCAAAATCTGGGTTACGAATGCCAAATAACAATATTGAATTATCAACGTTATCAAAACAAGAACTTCTTAATTTAAGAATCTGCGATTTACCGCTCACCCTTAAAAATACCTGGCTTGCGGACTGCATAGCCCAGCTTTACAGAGAGCTCGATGCTAAAGGGATGCAGTTTAAACCCTCCTGCTATCTGGCTGATGAGTGGCTCGCTCCTGACCAAGAACCTGTCATAGGGATCCCTTTTTTTTTAGCACACCCGGTGCTTATGAATTTGGAACGGGAAATCATGCTTGAGGTTGAAGGCGGAACGCCTGCCTGGTGCATGAAACTGTTACGTCACGAAGCGGGGCATGCCATTAATTATGCCTATAAATTTTATAAAACCAAACAATGGCGTAAAATTTTTGGACCCTTTACAAAGGAATATAACGATACCTATCGTTTCAGACCCTATAGCAGGAATTTTGTCAGGCACCTCGAGGATTATTACGCGCAGTACCACCCTGACGAGGATTTTGCGGAAACTTTTGCGGTCTGGCTTACTCCCGGCTCATCATGGGAGCACGCGTATAAAGGCTGGAAGGTGTTGCATAAGCTTCGCTACGTTGAGAGCGTGATGAGCAAAACGAAAACCAGAAAGCCTTTAGTTGCGAGAGGGAAAAAGTATTGGCGCTGTTCTTCCCTGAAAGTAACCTTGAAAAATTATTATAAGAAAAAAAGAGATTTTGGAGCAGAGGGTTTTCCCGATTTTCACGACAATAATCTTAAAAAAATATTTGCCGAACAGCACCGTAATTTATTTGCACCTTCGGCGGCTGAATTGATTGTAAACCAGAGAAAACATATCATGCGTTGTATCGGCGCCTGGACAGGAGAAAAGAAGTATACCACTGCGCAGCTTCTTGATACAATAGAGAAGCGTTGCCGGGCGCTGCACCTGGTAGTTGCCAAAAGCGAAAGCGCAGCGGCGGCAGAAGTCACTGCGTATCTGACGGCATTGGTCATGAATTACAGCTATACGGGCAGATTTCGCAGGCGGACATAAAGTGATCTTGTATCTAGTTAGTGTTATTTTACACCGTAAAGACGCAAAAAAAGTAAAAGCGGATACACGCGGAACAAAACGCGGAAAAACGCAAAGATAGTTATGTGTATATCCGCGTTGTTCCGCATCTAAAGCGGTTTAGCGGTGTAAAGCATCTCTAATTTATATTTAACCATATACTCAATCAATGAATAAAAAATTAAAAGTCCTTTTAGCCTTCGATAGCCCTTACGCGACGGCGCGCGGTTATGATTTTTCCAAAGAGTTCGAAGATCCCGACTGGAATACCGAGAAAGATGTCCATAGGGCGCTTTGTGAGAATGGGCACGAAGTACGTCTTTTAGGGTTGTATAACGATATAAGCGTGCTATTGGAGGAGATTAAAGAATGTAAGCCCGATATAGTCTTTAATCTTGCCGAGGTGTTTAAGGATAAAACGTATTTCGACAAAAATATAGTGGCATTATTGGAAATGCTGGAAGTGCCCTATACCGGAGCAACGCTTGCAGGGCTCCTTTTGTGCGGGGACAAGGCGCTTACCAAAAAGATACTGACATTTCACAGGATCAAAGTTCCCAACTTCCAGGTATTTTACCGGGCCAGACACATACGCCTTTTGCATCGTTTAAAACTTCCCGTGGTAGTAAAGCCCCTCCAAGAAGAGGCTTCCCGCGGGATATCCCAGGCCTCCGTAGCCGACAGTGAAGCCGCGCTTATCGAGAGAGTAAAATTTATTCAGGAAAGCATGGGCATGGATGTTATCGCTGAAGAGTATATCGAAGGGCGGGAATTGTACGTAAGCATCATAGGGAACAGCCGCATCAGGATACTGCCGTTTCGCGAGATAAAATTCGGTCAGTTTCCCCAGGATGAGCCGCGCATTGCTACCTATAAAGCAAAATGGGACGATGAATATAGGAAAAAGTGGGAAATAAAAAATGCGTTTGCAGGCAGGCTCTCGGAGGGCCTGGATGTGAAAATCGAAGCTCTCTGCAAACGTGCCTACAGGGCTCTTAACTTACAAGATTACGCGCGTTTTGATATCAGGGTTACCGCGCAAGGTAACGTGTATATCCTCGAAGTTAATGCAAACCCCTGTTTAGCCAACGATGATGAAATTGCGCAGTCTGCACAGAAGGCGGGCATTTCCTACAACGCGTTGATCCAGAAGATCGTCGATCTGGCATTGGTATCAAAACCGCAATAAATAGTTCGTACTGGAAATACCGTACAAACTTGATTCCAGAGATTAGAAAATCTCCGTAATCTTTCTCTAATCGCCGTAAGCGTAATTTACAGAAAATTTAGTCTAAATAAATAGGGTTGAGAGGCCCGATAAATATGATATAATTTAATCGCTAACGCAGACGCGTGCGTTAAAAACGCGCATAGGATGCGTGCGATTCATAGAGGCAGCCCGAAAAAGTAATTTATTTAAAGAAAGTTTCTTTAAGTACAACAAGGTGAGGTGAAAGCGTATGGTCGAAGATAAAATTTATAAAGATTATGTCGAAGCATTAAAAAGCAGGAACAAAGAAAAAGCTGATTTTTTAAGTTTTGTCCGTGCGGAATTACAAAACAGTGCGATTGCGCTCAAAAAAAATGCTCTCGAAGATAACGAAGCGCTCAGTATCCTGGCAAAGACCAAGAAACGTCTGGAAGATGCCAAAGCTACCGTTGGCATAAATGCCAAGGGAGATTTCCTGGAAAAGACAGAAAAGGAAATAGCGATTTTAAGCGAATATCTGCCAAAAGCGCTGACAGAAGACGAAGTCTCTGCGGTTGTCGAGGAAACAGTGAAGGCGCTCGGCGCCTCGTCCATAAAAGATATGGGTCGCGTAATGAAAGAAGTGCTTGCGAAAGTCGGTCTTAAGGCCGATTCAAAGACCGTTAGCGACCTGGTAAAGAAACGACTTTCTTCTCATTGAAGTAAAAGTTCGATCGTCGTATTTTTCCGTGTATATGCGTAACGTATTGCGTTTACTTCAGGCAGGGCAGGTTTTCTGTAGAAAATAGAAGTTACGGAATAGGAAGTCCCATGAAAAGTATAATTATTTATTATTCGATGCACCACAATAATACAGAACAAATAGCCAGAGTAATGGCAAAGACCATCAATGCCGAATTGGTGACCCCGGATAAAGTAAAGGTGTTTGAGCTGCATGCATACGATTTAATCGGATTTGGTTCGGGAATTTATTTCGGCAGGCACCATAAGGCGTTGGTAAGTTTTGTCGAAAAATTACCGGCGCTCAATAAAAAAGTTTTTGTATTTTCGACAAGCGGTAAAGGAGTCACCGGGGGATATCATGAAATCCTTAAGGCTGCGTTACAGCAGGCAAAATGCGAGGTCGTAGGAGAATTCGCATGTAAAGGATTTGATACGTTCGGCCCTTTTAAATTTTTTGGAGGCGTGAACAAGAACCATCCTACCGAAGATGATTTTGAGGCAGCGAAAGTTTTTGTGCACTCGTTGTTAGATAAGATACCCTCCTCAGACACGCAGTAAGAGATTTTTTGCCATATAAATTTGTACTCCTGATGCAGCCTGAATTTTTTGATTCCATACATATTGCAACTGCCCATGAGGCGATACTTAATCGCCTGGGGTTCCGCAAAGGCTTAACGCAACTTTCCTCTTTGCAGCAGAGAGAGCTTCAACAGCGCATTGACGGCGCGTGTGCGTTGCTTGATTTAAAAGGGGTAGCGCTGCGCCTTCCGATAAAAGAAAAAGGTATATCAAAGGTTACTGTAGGAGAGGGGGTTGTTTTTGAGAGCAGACTTTTTGCTTCATTATGCAAAGGTTGCGATGAAGCGCTTTTTATGGGAGTGACCGCAGGCAGCAGGATCATCGAAGCCATTAACCAGGAACAAACGAAAGATTTAACGACCAGCGTCGTCTACGACGCCGTGGCCAGTGAAATGACAGATGCCTGTTTTGACTGGATACAGGAATATTTCGCGCATAAGCTGTTGCGTGAGAATAAACAGTGTCTTCTAAAGCGTATTTCCGCAGGTTTCGGCGATTTTTCCCTTTCCTACCAGAAAATATTTTTCGAAATCCTGCATCTTACACGGTTAGGTATCAGCATAACGGAGAAATCTATACTGGTGCCTGAGAAGTCAGCGACTGCAGTGACCGGCATCATCGCGAGAGGCGCATGAAAAAAACCTTATTTTCATTATTGAAGAAAAAAATCGTGTTGCTTGACGGTGCGACGGGGACACAGCTTCAAAAGCGCGGCATGCCTTCCGGAGCATGTCCTGAAGAGTGGTGTCTGAAGAATCCTTCCGTGATCCGTGCGGTGCATGCCGATTACTTTGCTGCGGGCGCCGATATCGTCTATACCTGCACTTTCGGCGCAAATCGCATAAAACTTGGGCAATATAACATCAATGACGTGTTTACCTATAACAAAAAACTTGCATTACTCGCCAGGCAGGCCGCCGGCAGGAATGGTCTGATCGCCGGAGATATCGGTCCTACGGGAAAATTCGTAGCGCCCTTTGGTGCGCTCGATTTCGAAGAAGCGGTAAATATTTTCAAAGAACAGGTCAAAGGGCTCTTGGCCGGCCACGTCGATCTATTTGTTATCGAAACCATGATGGACATACAGGAGGCGCGGGCAGCGTTAATTGCCGTTAAAGAGCTGACCGATGCCTTTACCATGGTGACGATGACTTTTGAAAAAGGGGGCCGTACGCTTAACGGTAACACTCCGGAAAGCGCGCTTATCACTTTACAGAGTTTAGGCGCAGACGCTTTTGGGTGCAATTGTTCAACCGGCCCGCAGGCTATGCTTAAGATAATCTCGAAAATTAAACCAATTGCTACCGTTCCGTTGGTAGCGAAACCAAACG
>JAQUOR010000147.1 GCA_028717025.1 Candidatus Omnitrophota bacterium
AACCAAATATTTGATCGTGACGCAAGGACCGCCAAGCCTTCTTTGTGGTCGTGTCCAGCCCCCATGTGCCAAATTCACCAGCATCAAGGACATGCTGAAGTCTCTCCCGGCTTTCCTGCAATTCTGCAGTACGCTCCTTCACCAGGACTTCAAGACTGTCGCGATGGCGCCTCAATTCGATTTCTGTTTGCTTGAGTAAAGTCACGTCACGCGCAACGGCAAACACTCCCAGCACATTACCATGGATATCTCTGTAGATGCTGGCGTTATAGAGCACATCCATCAGCGTGCCGTCCCTGTGGCGTATGGTCAAAGGATAATCGGTAACAAAGCCCTTAGCAAAAACTTTCTGATAACCTGCTTTCGCTTTTTGCGGCTCGGTGAAATAATTAGGAAATTCTGTACCTATGAGTTTTTCTCTTGGTATACCGGTTGCCTTCACCGTGGCTTCATTAACGTCGGTAATCGCGCCATCGACAGAAATAGTAACCAAGGGGTCGAGAGAGGCTTCAATGAGGCTGCGGGCATATTGAAAGGCTTGAGCCAAATCTGCTTGCGCTTTTTTTTGCTCGGTAATATCAATACCCATCTCCATGATCATGCGCGAGCCATCCGAATCAACAAAAGGGTAGTCAAAGATATCGTAGCTGCGGCCATCCGGACCCCTCCACTCCCAGTGATGAGGCGCATTGGTTTTCATGACTTTATAAGTTTCACAATTCTCGCAAGGCGAACTGCGGTTAAACAGGTATTCATAACAGCGCTTGCCGCCAGACTCACCAAAGCGCTCGCGGAAAAATTTATTGGCAAAAGGCACCCGGTAATCTTTATCCAAAAGTATCACATACACCGGCAGTGTCTCTAAAACCGAGTACAACCTTTGCCTTTCCGCATCACGCGCAAAGCCTGTTCTCTTAAGATCCCGGGTCATTTTGTCAAAAACCCGCGAAAGCTGTCCGATTTCATCCTTTGAACCAGTCCCTACTTTATAGTCCAGGTTCCCGCTTCCGATTATTGCGGCACCTTTAGAAAGTTCTTTTATCGGTCCGGAGATGGATTGCGCAATAGAAAACGATGCTACGCCTGCAAGAAGCAACACAATACCCAGCATAACCGTTACTAAATTTCTTAAATTTATCACATCGGCAAACGCTTCACGCACATCGACCTTTGTCACCATCCCCCAGCCTAAAGAAGGAATGTACCTCCATGCCGCGATAACTTTTTTGCCCCGGTAATCGATGAGCTCTCCGGACCCGTTTTCCCCCAGCGCAGCTTTTTGAATAGGGCCGCCGAGCTCTTCCCCCACAGAAACACGCCTCTTAAGCGCTGCGTTTACGTCATACCTTAAAGGATTTAAAAACACTACCTGATTACCGGCAGCTTTGCCAAGCAAAACTTCTCCCGTATTGCCCAAACTGGTCCCTTCTTGTATAAGTTTATATATAGGCGCCATATCCACTTCAAACACGATGACTCCGGAAAAAAACCCTTTTTCATCGAAAGCCGGGGCAGCCACCAGCATTTCAAGAGCGTTATCGCGAATCTTATTAAAAAAAATATCTGAAAAATAAACTTTTGTTTTACCTTCCGTGAAAGCTTTATTCCCCGGGTCCGGAAGCGGGTTAGAAAAATAATCCTTATAATATTGAGGGTTGCTTGTATATATGATTTTACCTTCGGTATTGACCAAGATAATCGAGGACAATTTCAAAACTTCCTGCATCGTCCGCAATTGTTTATCAAGAGTATCTTTGGCAGTAATGAATTCCGAACGGGTTGGCTGGTCAATAAACTGAGCTAATACAGGGAGGTTTTTTTTAATGTTGTAAAAATCCTGGGCCACTCTGATGTCGACGCGCAATCCGGCAAAGTAAGATTCTATCGTTTGCGCTTTAAAATTGGAGATGCTCTTTAATTGTTGGAGATGCTCAGCCTCTAAGGTACTTTTATAATGACGAAAAGTAATGATGCTGGCAAAGAGCAGCGGGAGTGAACCGATCGCGAGAAATATAATCGCAAGCTTTAATCTGATAGACATAATGTTGTGGCTCCCGATGCTACACAGGTAATACCGTTATAGGTAACGCAGGAGTAAACAGACCCCTTATAATGATTTATGGTTTAACGGTCCGTGAACTGTTTTTTACTGACTTTATTCGCCTCAGGAAGAGGCGCACTGACGCAATTCCGATTAAGCGTCAAGTACCCTCAGGAAGAGGCGCACTGACGCAATTCCGATTAAGCGTCAAGTACCCTCAGGAAGAGGCGCCCCCTCTAAAACTAAAAAAAGGAATCCTGCCGGGATTCCTTTTACTTTCATAGAGCGTTCCTTACTATCCTTATGATATTGAGTTGTTGCTCCTTCATATCCGTTCCCCTTTTAGAGGGTTCATAATACTCCCAATGCCAATAAATTCAAGCATTTTTTATAATTGTTTCAACGCGGATTGGGACAGATTTTATCGTTGAGATCTATGCCGGCCGGTTCCGGCAAACGCAGTATCGGAATTTTTCTCATGCACTTATAGCTATCCCGATATTACAAAAATCTTAAATTTTCAAGAATAGCCAATGGCTTTAGTTGTTGTAAGACAAAAGTTTCTGCTGCCGGAGAACAACCACAAGTTTTGCACACCTGGTTATCGTATATCCCTTCCCTACAGCAACAGGGTCCGATCCGGCCACGATTGATGACGACGCTGGACCATAAGGGCCTATCCCACATATTGTTTTTTAATGCCTTGAGGCCGTCAAAAGTATTTGATATCCGCAAAGGATGTTTCTTCTTAATTTGAATAATCCTGTCAATCACCGACTCCCTTTCTCTATCTCCCAGCAATAAGCTCCTGTCGCAATTGAGGTAGGGCGTAAAAAGGTGCAAAAGCATTCCTTTGATTTTCTTGTGTTTTAAAATGTCTTCGACTGCTTTTTCAAAATTATTACCGTTTATCTTACTTACGGTAAAATTAATATAAATATTCTTGTGCGCGCTGGTAAGTATATTGTTAAGGACCTTTTCGTAAATATTGCCCCGCAATTCATTATGTTCGTTTGAGAAACCATCCAAGCTTACCCATAGATAATCTGCACTCGAGGAAAGTTTAAACGTACCGTTAGTGCACACTACTATTCGGAAAAATCCTTTTCTTTTGGCAAAAATAACTGTATCTTCGAAGGTATGATCTGCATCAGACCATAAAAAAGGTTCTCCTCCGGTCATAACCAAAATCCGCGCTCCTTTATTGTAAAGCGTTTCTATGTCTGCAGTTATTTCGCCAAATGAACTCTCGCGATAGCCTAAGTTAGACACGGTACAATGCCTGCATTGCAGATTGCATTTATCGGTTATAATAATTGAGCTCGTTAAAGGGATTTTTTTATTTTTAAGCTTATATCGCAACAGCCAAAAAAGATAATACTGTATTTTTCCAATCATCGTTACCTCTAAAGATCGATCTTGGGCGGGTACGCCTGTTTCATCGCCGCGCTCCAGACTTTATTGACGTAACGCAGAGAAAAATAATTCTGAAGCAAGTGCAACCAGAAAGCTCCTCGTTTGCTAAGGGTGAATGAACCGTTCTCATCCGCGAGCAAATCTAATTTTTTTAAAGAAGTGAATAATCGATTGATTTTTTTATCCTTATCGGTAAATCTTCTTGATAGCTCCTGCTTAGGTATATAGGTATCGTAGAAGCGCCAGTAGAGCCAGAAATAATTTTGCATCTGCCGGGTGAAATCCATGCGCAGCGCCGTGGGAAATCGATGCGTAAGACATTTCTTTATGTACTCTTCGACAGAAAACGTATTTAAATAAAAACCTTGCGGCACATGGGACCCTGCGCCGGCGCCTAAGCCTATATAATTATCCCGCGTAACCGAAGAGTAACGCGGAGCCTCGTTTTTCTTAAATCCCCACACCGAAACCCTGTTGAAACCATGCTGGGTTAAATAATGATAGAGGTGATAGTATAATGCGCGTCTGGTGATTAAATTGGGCATTCGTACCTTCTTTAACTTTAAGTATTGCCCCACCGAGGAATAAGGAAAAGTAAATAACGGATACATGGTTACCTGGTTAACGCCTTTCTCTATTGCCTTTCTTAAATCGTACGTTACGTCTTCTTTATTTTGCCCCGGCAGCGCAAACATTAAATCAAGATTTACGGATTTAAAATTCGCTTTAACGACTTTTTCAACCGCCTCATCCAGAATTGAAGCGCGGTACTTTCTTCCTATGAGGCGTAAGAATTTATCTTGAAAACTCTGGACACCGACGCTGATCAAAGAAACCCCGCAGGCTTTAAGATTATCAATGATTGCGTCATCTAATACTGCGGGATTTGTCTCAATACAGATATCGCCGCGTACGTTAAATTTATCCCGGATAGTATTTAAAATAATCTTAAGCTCCCCGGAAAGAAGCGTGGGGGTCCCTCCGCCGATGTAAATCGAGGATATATCTAATCTGCCAAAAAGCGCATAATATAGCTCTATTTCATTAAGCATTGCCTGCACATAGGGAGCGACCATCGCCTTATCGTATTTTATTTTATTGTAGGGACAATACGGGCACACACTGTTGCAGAATGGAATATGCAGGTAGAGATTGCTGCCGGCGACAGGGGAAGTATAAGGAGATTCGGTTTTTGTAAATATAAAGCGTGAATCCTTACCGGTAAAATATTCTCTGATGATTTTTGTCGCAATACTTATCATAACGCACTACGCTCGTTGATGAATTTGATTATGCATCGAAGTGTTTGACAAAACAAATGATACTGCATTATGCCATGCAACTTTTAAAGGATTGATTGCCTGAATAATCGGCGCGGGGCAGGAAAATTGCCGCATATTATTGCTTAAATTGGTAAGGATGTATACATACGGAAAGGCATACCTACAGTATAGATAAATGAGCTTATA
>JAQUOR010000148.1 GCA_028717025.1 Candidatus Omnitrophota bacterium
CCTTTTGCGAAGTCCATAATTTTCTCAAGAGGAAGGCTTACGGCGATAGCGAACCATGAGTTTCTGTTTGACAAAAAGGAGAGGGATCGTTTGATATCGATACCGTTTGAGTATAACCATTAATTTGAAGGAGGTATGAGCTATGTTAAACCAGGTTGAGAAGAGAAGGTTTCTTTTGAGGTCGTTAGTGTTTCTATGTTTATTTTCGGCTATGGTGACGATAATTACACCGTTCATTTATGCGGAAATCAGTACCACCCAGGAACAGCAGGTGGTAGGGGATTTTGCCACATTTATCATTAATATCCTTACCGGTCCCATATCAAAAATATTGGGAGCGGCATTGCTTATCGCCGGGGTTATTGCGCTTTTGAACGGAAAGCAAGGTTTGGCGATTGCCTGTGGTTTTGGTTTTATGATTCTGATGTTCATTCCAAAGATTCTGGAGGGTCTATTTAACCAATAATGAAAAAATGTCAGCGCACAATCGATAAGCCGCTTCTTCTTTTCGGCCTTGAACCGGAAGATGTGGGAATGCTTGCGCTAGCCTGCGGCGCCATGATCCTATTCTTTGATACTTTTTATGCAGGCGTAGTTTTCTTTGGGGGAGGGTTACTTTTGAGATTATTAAAACAAGGTAAACCTCAAGGATATATTGTGCATCTACTTTACAAACATGGGATAAAAATAAAGGGATTGATTGCGTCGCCCAAAACCGGAGAGCGTTATTCAATCTTTAAAGGAGAGGATTAGAAATGCAGATGCAAAACTTTACTATAGCGGAACTGATATTGCTAACCTTGGTTCTTGCGATTTACTTTTTACCCAGCCTGATAGCCCTATTAAGACATCATAAGAATAAGCTCGCGATATTTTTGCTCAACTTGTTTTTGGGGTGTACTGTTATCGGCTGGGTAAGTTCCCTGGTTTGGTCTGTTGTGCGTTAATCTAAAACCGCCCACCTTCAAAATATACATCAGGCAACACCCAAAGACTTCGCCGACAAACGCGAAGACTTTGTCCATTGCCGCCTCATACGGCGTCAATGGTTCGTGTTGCTGATGAACATTTTTCCCCCACCCACCACCCTTTAAGAGTGAAATCCTTTTAAAACGCCAGTTGTTTATACTTTTCCCTTCGCGTGAATTTGTGTTTCTCATTTTAAAACCTACCACGGTTTTTGACTATCGTGTCAAGCATCTACGGGTCTAAAAAATTCGTCTCCAGCTAAAGCTGCCTTCGGGGTTTCACCGAGCCTCAATTTTTTAACTTCCGTTCCTACTTGACACTGCAAAAGCCCGTGGTTTTTAAAAGCCATGAGAAACACAAATCCAAATACACGCGAAGCAAAAGTATCAAAAGCTTGCGGTTGTTTAAGGGGTGAATCAATTAACCAAAGGAGGTGGTTCAAATGTTCCGTTGTCCAAACTGCGATAGTCAGAATTACCACGTTTTTCCGGGTCAGGGTGCTTTCTGTGATGATTGCGGTTACACGGAGGATAGAGAGGATGGAACTTCGGATGATGAAAATGATGTTTGTTTGGTTTGAACAATTTAAAAATTTATTTCAAGAAGGAGGTGGCTACTTGTTAGAAGCCCTAATTATTAAAAATGGTTCTAAAAGTTATATAGAAAATGAAAATAAAAGGAGAAGTTAAAATGGAAAACAAAGGTTTATATGGAATAGGAAAGATTGAAGGCACGAAAACAAGAAACGGAAAGCTAATTTTCAAAGGTTATATCGGAAAACTGCCTGTCGTGGGTTTCCGGGGGACTAAAGAAGAAAACAAAGACGCGATTTATCTTGCCATTGATGTACGCAAGGTAGAGTTTCTTTTGAGCCGCAGAGACAGCCGGGAATTTTCCGAAGCCGCATCTGGAAACGAAGAATAACAAAAGCAGGGGGAGAAATCCCCCTGTTCTTTTTTAAAAAAGGAGACAAAATGCTAAAGGAAGAATTAAATCAATTTGCAGGAACAGAACATTATTATAAACACTGGCTGGGAAAAATAGTTTTTACTGACGGCGTAAAGTATCTTGCCGATAAAGCAGAAGCATATTGGCTGATTGATTTAGTCGCAAGCTATCAGTCGACAATAAAAAATGTACCTTTCCAAATATGGGTTTTAAAAGTCAACGCTGATAAAACCGCAGAAGCTACAATGCACGCCGACGCCGATAAACCGGCCTTAATAAGGCAGGCTATTAAGTATACTACCTTTCCCCTAGATGAAGTAAAGCTTTGGTTAATAGACGGGGTTTTAATCCTGCCGAGTGAATATTAAAATTGGGTTAAAAATATCCCAGCAAATGCTTTGCTGGGATATTTTTTGCACTCGCCGCACGCTTCTCTTACCGGTTTTTTGAGTTGAGTAAATATATATAAGGGTGTATAATCAAAAACTCAGGGATGTCGTATTGCAAGGGGCGAATGATTATAAAATGCCCAAAGATTATATTGTGAAAAATATTTAACGATGGACGATCCTCTCGATGAATTTATGGAATTGAATGTCCTAAGTGTGACAAGGAGTTCCGAAAAGATAAGGGGAAATGATTATGGAAAAATATAAAATATTCATCAGTGGTGTTCAAAAGGAGCTAAAGGAAGAACGCCGGATGATAAAAAGTTTTATCCTGAGCGATGTTTTGCTTTCTGAATATTTTGACGTTTTTTTATTTGAAGATGTACCAGCTAAAAGTAAGCCCGCTGAATCGGTTTATTTAGAAAAAGTGCGAGAAAGTGATATTTATATTGGTATGCTTGGCCAACAATACGGTTCTGTTAAAAAAGGCAAAATTTCTCCTGTCGAAGCAGAATTTAGAGAAGCAAAAAAACAGCATAAAACAATTCTTATCTATATCAAAGGCGAAAATGGTGCAAATGATAAAAAACGAGACGTTGGGGTTCAGCGTCTTATAAAGGAAATCGGAGACGCTCGTGAAGGATTCGTTCGCAAACGATTTAATAGCACAGATGAACTTTTGTCGTTGGTCTATGCTAGTTTAATAGACTTTCTTAGGGAAGAAGATATTGTAGGGCGAGGAGCTTTTGACGAGCGTATTTGTAAAGAGGCTAAATTGTCAGATATTGACGAGGATAAAGTTCATTGGTTTTTAAAAACGGCCAAAGCCGCGCGAAAATATCCATTAAAGATAAAGACACCGATTAAAGATGTCCTTACGCATTTAGATCTCATGAAAGATGATAAATTAACAAATGCTGCTATTGTTCTATTTGGCAAGCGTCCAAATAAATTTTTTAAACAAGCCGAAACTAAATGTCTACAACTTTCGGGAACAGAAGTAAAAAAGCCTTTTGTTAACTATCAGGTTTACGACGAAAATCTATTTGAACAAATTGATAAAGCTGTAGCTTTTGTGCTTGGCGCAATCAAATTCCCTGTGATTCAAAAAACAAGGTCAGCAAGATTTGAGCGACCATATGAAATACCGGAATTTGCTATTCAAGAAGCAATTGTGAATGCCATCGCGCATCGTAATTACAATAGGCCCTCCGGTATCCAAGTAATGATTTTCGCAGACAGAGTTGAGGTTTGGAATTCAGGAAGTTTACCGTCAGAACTTACGGTTGAAGATTTAAAAAAACCTCACACTTCATTTCCTGCAAACCCATTTATTGCCAATGTTCTTTATCTTGCCGACTATGCGCAAAAAGCAGGTTCAGGAACGATTGAAATGATTGAGCAATGCAAGGCGCAACATACTCCCGAACCGGAGTTTACAACTATTAGAAATAAAGAATTCAGGACTATTCTTCCTAGGGATATTTTTACGGAAAAAACCCTGAGTGAAATGGATTTGAATAAACGCCAAATAGAGGCTATAAAGTTTATTAAAATAGGAGGACGTATCAGTAATAAAGAATACCAAAAGACTTTTAAAGTGAAAAAAAGACAATCTACGGACGATCTTAAAGAGCTTGAAGCCAAAGGAATTCTTGCTAAGGTTGGAACAACAGGGAGAGGTACTTATTACGTTTTAAAGGGGCGCTAATGGGGCGAAAGGGGCACCAAAGGGGCGCTAATGGGGCGAAAAGTCATCAGACAAAGCGAAGACCAAAAACATCTTGACAGAAGACATTTATTAAGATATACAACAAGTAATAAACACTAAAAAGTGGTGCAGTTAGAAGGGTTAAATCCGCCACTCAAATATAACAAAAACCTTCGCTTGAATAAGGCGAAGGTTTTTGTTTTATAGGCAGGATTTTGATGAAGTAAAAAAAAGGGGGGGGTATGAAACGTGTATTTATGTATTTAACGGCTTTATTAACAATTTATTGCATCATAGGGGGCCTTATGATAATGAACAAAATCTCTATACAAGATAGCCTGGTAAAACTTGTAATTTATTGTGGGCTTTGTGGCGGGATTGGCGGTGTCACATATTGTTTAAGAGAAATATATCTAAATACCTGTGTTTTTAAAAATTGGGATGAAACATGGTTACCATGGTATTTCATCCGTCCAATCGTAAGTACGATTTGTGGAGTTATAAGTTGCCTTTTCTTAAAAGCAGGACTTATTCTTCTTGAGGCCCAACAATCTAACGTATCAACAAATTTAGCATTCTATGCGCTTGCTTTTGTCGCAGGATTAAATGTTGATAAGTTCATTGAGAAAATTGAAGATATTGCGCAGATAACATGGGGAATTAAAAAAAGTAGAACAGCCCAGAAGGATGATAGCAATGGCGGAAATTAGAATACATTATCTTAATGTAAAAAGCGGTGATTGTATTATTTTTGAACGACCAAGCAGTGGTCGTATTACATTAATTGATGTTTGTTGTGGTAATTTGATTGAAAAGGCGATCGAAAAGGCAGAGCGTCTTGCGAAGCCGCCCGGTGATTATGGAATGCGTGATAAACCAACCAACCCAATTAATTACCTG
>JAQUOR010000149.1 GCA_028717025.1 Candidatus Omnitrophota bacterium
GGCTCCAAAACTGATGCCCTATCCGCGCGTATACATTTATGGCGGGGATTTGGGCGATATCGATTGTTTCATAAATAGGGTTTTTCTTGTATTGCAGGCGGGAAAAAAAACGCAAGAATGTGTTAGGCAGGGACAGAACATTAACGACAATGGGCCTGCGCGTATCATCCAATCTTTTTACCAGGGCTATTTCTTCTTTAAGGTAATCAGCGGATATCCACCAGTTCCTTGGCCCTGAACGGTTAAGTGGCTCATTTTCCACCTGCCAGGCAACGATGTTTTCGTTATCCTTGTAACGCGTAACGACAGCCTCAATGAACGTTAACGTATGTTTGCGTATTGCTTGGTTAGCCGCTATATTTACGCTGTGACGCGATTTCACCGTACGCATGAGCCAGTCCGGAATAAAATATTCCGGCCAACGCGGCGCTTTCATGCCTACCACAAGAAGAACTTTTGTCTTTTTCCCCTGCAGTTCCTTAAGCTGCCAGTCCAGCTCGCTGAAATCGTATTTACTTTCTTCTCTTTCGATTCTGTTCCAGTATGCTCCCAGACGCACAACGTCAAAATCCATTTCCAGAGTTTTTTTGTACGCCTCTTTCCAATCCATGCCGAAATACTCGCATTGCACCTGGCTGAACGTTGTTCCTGTTTTCGCAGCGGCATATACGTTAACATTCGTTAAAAACATATACACCGTTAAAATATAAATACACCATTTCATAGTTTTTGTTTTCACCGGCTCACTAATCAGCCAAGAGCGAACGATACAGGGTCACTTTTTGCGGTATTTATCCGTCGCTCCAAATTCCATATACCTTCCCAGCATAAGGCGCGTCTGCGCGTCTAAAGCCGGGATTGCGCTTAAGATAAGGATAATGACCGGGATAAAGAGCCATTCAAATACGTGCTGAATGCGTTTTAGGATACTTTTTGTTTTTCTTTTAGGCAGCATGAGAATGCTTAAAACCACACAGATAACCAAACCAAAGGAAGCAAGCCCGAATATGGTCGTCTGTATGCGGGGCGCAATATAATATACCGTACTGTTTGCGAATTCCCGGTGCGCGAATAATCCGGGAAGCCAGCTCACCAAAGAAAGCAGCATGGACCACGTCGCCCAGGAAATAAAAGCTTCCAGTAATCTGTACCCGTAGGTTATTTTTTTATAGAACGATATGCTTTTTGATTTTAAAAACGCGCGCGCGACTATAGGGAAATTTTCCACACCCCATGCCCAGCGGCGCTTCTGCTTATAAATGTTGACAAAAGTTTTTACGCTGTTTTTCCCTGCGGCGATATCCATCGAGACCGTAGTGTAGATGGGCGTTGTGTGGTAGTTGCCGTCGTAATGGATAAAAGCTTTCCAAAAAATTGCCGAATCATCCGAAATCATATCCACGGGCCAGAAGCCAATGTCGACTAATGCTTTAAAACTCATGCTGTGGCTTGAGAAGGTGACCATATTTACCGGATCCGTTGCCTCTATTAGTTCAAAAAAAGAAGTTCCGATGTCGATGATCCTGGCAAAACCGGGAACGTTCCAAATATTATTATGATACACCGGCACAGGCTGGTAGCTGCTTCTGGTCCTGTCCGTTGTCATCATGAAATGATAGGTCAAGCAGCTGAAATAATCAGGATTTGCCACGGTGTCCGCGTCAAAACAAGAAACAATCACATTCTCGTAAGGAATTCCTTTTTTATCGAGGTACTCCTTTGCGTACCGTGCCGCGCATGAGGTGTTTGCGCCTTTTACCCTCGCCTCACCGGGGATATCGCTTGGGTGCGTAACTACTATAAAATCAAAAAAATTATTTTTGTAGGCATCTCGTATCAACGCAGCGTCACGGGAAACCTCTTCTGACGCGCGCGCCTCAAGCGCGATAAGCGCAAAGATCCTTTGAGAAGGGTATTTTCCCGAAATTATCCCCTTTATCCCCGGTTCAATAACATCCTTGGTTTCGTTTATTACCGGAATAATCACAAGGTGATAGATATCCCGCGATCGGGGCGGCGTAAGCCCGCTTTTAGCTAAATGCGTAAGTTCCCCGCAATGGATACGCGAAGAAATTTTATCTTTGATGCCTTTGTGGAGCCTTGCATTGCATAAGCCTTTTAGATAATCGTCAATACGGTCTATGCCGGCGATACGCTCCATCCAATCAGTGTCTTTTTCAATCGTAAGCCGAAGATAGGATAAAATAAGAAAAATGTTCATGTAGAGAAGCCGAAGCACCCAATACAATACAAATGCAATCATGATGACCGCGGCGATAAGGGGCTTGATTATTGATACGACAAGCATCCCGATAATGATCGACCAGCTCAAGGCGCCGGGAAGGATTTCCAGCGCGCGCGCAAGCGCTTGCTCTTTTCCCTGGATGTTATAACGCGAATAGCTATAATCCATCTTTGATTTTATCCGTTTTGGTTTTGAAAGTCTCTGCAATGATTGCTCTTTGCCTTTGCATAATATCGATTGTGTTTAAATTGCCGTTGTGTGCACCTAAATAATAGACGATTCCGGTGCTTTGAGAGTAGAAAAATGAACTGTTTTTCTGTATGTCGGCGATCACCTCAACGTGATTGGGCCCCTGCGGCTCTATCTCCAACACGCAAAGTTTGTCGTTATCGTTAAAAACGACGTGAGTGTCGTCGTTTGTCATGAAACAATCGCCAATATCTTTCCCTGAGTCGTAGACGATATTTTGCCGCGCAATTATTTGAGGTAAAATAAGGTTGGCAGGCGTTTGAGAAAAATCGACAATCACGATTGCCTGTCTGGTCCAGTACAAAAGTTGAGATGTCCTTTTGTAATACAAGAAACCGAGGGCACCCTTTTCAATAAGATTATAAGGCGGCACGTTGGTTACTAACTGGCCCCTATGATTAGAAAATAAAAGAGTATCGTCTTCAAGCACGTCGATTGCATAAATCTTTGCCTGGCTGAAAGACTCATTACCAAGCTGGCTATTTTCAAAAAGAAGTTCTTTTTGTCCTTTCTCGTGAGTTTGTCTGAAAACGTTGTTATGCTTATCCAGCGTGTAGACCCATTTCTCATGCACGCCGTACCCTTTCATATTTTCTACGTAATAGGGAACAAGAGACAATGATTCGATGTCCAGTAAATTTAAGTGTCCTTTGTACGCAGCAAAAAGCTTAGTGCGGTTGAAATCACTCCAGGCGATATCTAAGGGCCTTTTCGGCATCAGCTTTGAAATATCCATAACCTCAAAAGGGCTTTTATCAACATTGATGTACGCGTATTTGCGGTTCCATAAAGAACCGCTATGGACAATAAGCGTGTGGCTATTTTTCTGCGTGAGGATAGAATCAACGGGCAAATCAAAAAACACCGATTTGCTTAATACAAGAGGGGCGAATTTATCTCTTCTACAGTCATAGACAAGGTAGCTGCCCAGATTTGACGCCCTGGCAAGAAGAAAATAATCAGTCCCCTTAAGAGGCGTCAATTTCAGGAAAGTCTGCGCTATCGCGGTTCCTACCGGCCAGGATTTGGGGATAAGGAGAATACTTTTAAACGAGACCGCCCTGCCCTCGTTTATAGATACCGTTTGGGCCCATGGCTTATAGTTTTTTTTCTTTAAAGTGATTTTATAATTTCCGGGCAGTAATTCGTTGATGCTTGCGGGAGTTTTCTCCTTATAACGGCTTGCCTCAAGATAAATGTCGGCACCCGGCGGGGTCGAAGACAGATAGATTAAACCTGTCTGCGTCATTACCTGCTTGATGGGGTTAAAAATATAGCCAAAGGCGTACAGGATGAGCACCGGACAAAGGATAAGATATAAACCTAAAAAAATAAAAAAAATGAGTCTTCTGGCTATGGTCATCTTTGTGTGTTATCGGTCATGATTCTATGTTTACCGACTACTGCATATTGGATTGATAAGAATAACCAAGTTCCAAGATATCCGTCAAATTCTTTGAATTTGACGAGACCTCGCCGATTTGCCTATAACAGATTGACGGGCAATAACCAGATAGCTCCCGACACCCAATAGCCAATGAACAATGTTATATTTGTTTAATAGCCGGGATTGGCCGTTGGTTTTGCCTATTATACCTCATCTCTCGATTTTTTTAATTCTTCTATTCTCTTATTTCTAAGAATATGGAAATGGCGCCATAGGTAGAAAAACAAAAAGACAGGGGGGTGGTTGAAACCGGCTGGATATGGAGCAAAGGATCTCCCCGCAAAGGCTTAAGGGTATCGCGTAAAAAAAGCATATGTTAGTTGCACCGGCTTTGGGACAGGCGCGGGAAAAATCCTTAGGTGTATGCGTATATTACTTTCTCTATATAATGTAATTGCCGCTGGATTTTTCCCTTACTATCGCATCAGTTTATTGCACCTGCCTG
Source organism: Candidatus Omnitrophota bacterium (assembly GCA_028717025.1). Classification (GTDB taxonomy): domain Bacteria; phylum Omnitrophota; class Gorgyraeia; order Duberdicusellales; family 4484-171; genus JAQTOI01. The sequence goes on from JAQUOR010000149.1 coordinate 4,387, forward strand.
CATGCAGTATCTTGGTCTAAAATATTACTAATTTTTTTAATCACGGCATCTATGTTAAAAGGTTTCTTAAAACAGGCTTTAATGCCGCAGGACGTAAGCAAATCGGAATATTTATCTTTAAAAAACCCCGACATGGCGACAACCGGAATACGAGAAAATTCTTTGATGCTCTTGAGCTCATAGGCAAGCTGTACCCCGGATTTCTGCGGCATCTTGAGATCAAGAAGGATAAGGTCAGGGTTTGTTTTTTCCGCCACTTCAAGGGCTGCGCATGGATCATCCACTTCGATGATCTGAAATCCGCGCATGCTGAGCGCTTCGCTTAATTCGTCCAGAAAACCTTCATCGTCATCCACCACTAATATTTTTTTCTCCATATCCGCCTCCTCTTCTCTTTCAACGTAAAAACCATGTGCACACGCCCGTGGAAATTATTTTTTCTTTTTCACGGGTGCGCCACAACATTCTGTCGCTTTTTTTGATTCCATACC
>JAQUOR010000150.1 GCA_028717025.1 Candidatus Omnitrophota bacterium
GGATTATTGAGAAAAAATCCGGTATTAGATTACAGACACGATCAGGCAAGCTTTTGGGCGAGCAATCGATGTGGGCCGAAGTGGGCGAAGATGCAATTGTCAGAAATTCTAAAGAGGTGTGTCCGGGTTTTTATGTGTGCGGGATGTGCGCCAACGCTGTCTTCGGCGGGCCTCGAATGGGCCCCATCTTCGGAGGTATGTTATTGTCGGGTGAAAAAGTGGCCAAAGAGCTGACAAAAAAGACGTAAAACGCTTCCGGTGCTGTAAAAATATTACCGTTGATAACGATGAGGAACTCCGGCAATATTTTTCTTCTATGAGTTATATCTGTCCTGACTTTGGGGATTCTTTTGCTATCGATGTTTTGTGAGGTAGTATCAAAGATTGAAGGAATATCGCGGCAGGGATCCTTAATGGTGAAGCGGCAGCTATCATAGCGCTTTGTTTGAAGATTGCAGGTTGTTGCAAGATGATAAACCCTGCCCATATTTAGTTACCGGAGCAACGAGCGATGCGCAGCGCATATCGAAAGCAGAAAATCCGTTACTTTAATGCTGCAATTTATAATTATGGCGTTAGCGATTTTTATGCGTATAATATGCTTATGAAAGATATCGATGCTTTAAAAAGACACAGCAGGAGTTATTGATGTTTTCTTTTGTTAACATACCCGCGCGAATTCTAACTATTTTACAGTTGAACATTTCTCCGGTGGAGGTGGCAGGAGGAGTCTGCCTGGGGATGTTCTTGGGTTTTATCCCGCTGAACGGCCCAATGGCATTTATGCTTTTTATTTTCTTTTTTGTTTTTAAAGTTAATAGATTATCAGCGGTGATCACCTTGCCTTTCTTTAAACTGCTTTACCTGCTTGGAGTCAGTTCATTGGCAGAGCGCGTCGGAGGATACCTGCTGCTGGAAGCCGGTTTCTTGACCGGATTTTGGCAGAAGATTACCAGCCTGCCCATATTGGCTTTGCTTGATCTTAACAACACTTTGATTGCCGGAGGCATGGCCTTGTCTATCGCCCTGTGTCTCCCGGTGTATCTGCTCGCCAGGTTTATTTATTGCAGTTTCATCGCACCCAACTTAAAGAAAATTCAGGAATCAAAATTGGCCAAGCGCATTACGCGTTATACGGTCGTCAATAAGGTGATTGCCAAGATGGATATTATCAGAAACAAAACGAAATCATGAAACGCCTGAATATAAAAAATATTGTACTAATTCTGGTAATTTTAGTGTTGGTGCATTTTGCAACAGGGTTGTTAGTCAGTCCAAAACTCGGCGGATTGGTGGTAGAGAAAATTAATCAATACAGCCGGGCAAAAGTCCATTGTGAACGGGTAACTGTCTGGCCGCTCACATTTTCGCTTTCTCTTAAAAATCTAAAGATCTTTGATCCGGACAATACCGCCAAGAAAATTATTGAAATAAAAGAAGCCTCTGTCTTTTTAAGCCCAATAGGGCTTCTGTCCAAGCGTTTGGTCTTCTCAAAAATTAAAATAAGCGGCGCCAACATTAATCTGGAGGGTGAACCTGACGGGACTTTTAATATCCAGAAGCTTGCTCAGCCAAAGACACCCGACCGGGCGATCAAGCCGACAGAGACAGTAGAGAGCGCAATTCAGAAAAAAGACTGGTTTGCAAAGGGCTACGATTTATTGAGAAAGAAATTTTCTTCCGATGCGCTTAAAAAAGAAAAAGCTCAGCGTGCGCAGGCAAAAAAAGTTACCAAAACAACGGTTTCTTTGCCTAAGGGCCGCCGTGTGCATTTTAAGTCAAAAGACAGCTATCTGTTCGGGATAGCGAGGCTCATTATCACAGGTTCTTCTCTTAATTTAAAGAATCAAGACGGCCGCTCCCTGCAGGTCGAAGATGCGCGTATAGATTTAGGCAATGCCGCTTTTGATCCTGAGTTGGGCGTCCGTCTGGGCAGGGCGCATATAGAGGGGGAAATAAAAAATGCCGGGATCGCCGCCGGCAATCTGAAATTTGCTTATAAGAGCACCTTGAGCAACGATGAGCGTAAGGTGCAGTTTAATTTTGGACTTAAAGAAGTTAACCTTGATGCCGTACGTTTCATATACGAAGACTCATTGCCCGTAGATATAGTTAGAGGAACATTGGATATCGCCTCAGAAACTACCGTTGATAACGGTACCATCAATTCTCTTAATAAGCTTTCTCTGGGCAACCATGAGTTAAAACCTAAAGGGTTAACAGGACCTTCCGATCTTCCTGTGCCCATGCCGTTGGTCTGCCAGGCCCTTAATACTATTAATCCGCTGCGACTTGATTTTACTATATCGGGCACGGTAGAAAAGCCAGAATTTAAAGATTTTACTCAGTCGCTTATGAATATGGTCAAACCGAGCTTAAAGAATATCGGCCAGACGATCAAAAGCGAAGTGGCTAACAAGGGAATTGCCGGTGTGCTTGAAGCGGTATCAGGGAAAAATGAAGATAAGGAACAGGGCGCGTCATCCGCTGCAGGCAAAGAAAAAAGCAGTACGGGAAACGCGGTCAACTCTCTGCGGTCGCTGTTTGATAACAACAAACAGGATCCTAATCGATAGTATAAAAACATTGGTCATTCTTTTCTTCCGACTCCCCCCAGTCCTAAAAAAATATTCCAGCACCGCGCAGGGTTTTGAATCTATAAGCGACCCTGGATTTTTTTATCCTTCTTAAGACGCACGGTCTTTAGGCGCTTTGAAAAAGTCCGGTTTCTTCAAATTCCGCGAGGAAATAGCTCCGTCAAAATCTAATTTTCTTGATAATAGCTATAACCACTCTTATAATGCTAACTATACCCAATGAGAAATTTATTTTACTCGGTAGAAGAGAGATCCTTTTGTTTATAAAGTAACCGCTATGGGAGAAAAACGCGGTAATTCAATTAGCCTTGCCGCTGCTGGGAGCTTTGCGTTTCACGTATGAGGAGAAGGTCGTTGAAAATTAACCATAGTAGCACAGTGATGCCGCTCGCATTGACCGGCACTTTATTGACCTCGGACAATCAGAAGATAGCCTACCGTCATTATAAGGCAGGCCATGACAAGGTGATTGTCATAGCTCATGGTTTTTATAATAGTAAAGATGCCGTGATATTAACAAAATTGGCAGAAAGTTTGCATGACGAGTATGATGTATTTATGTTTGATTTCAGGGGTCACGGAAAGAGCGGCGGCCTCTATACCTGGACCAGCAGAGAGGGAAGAGATTTGAAAGCGGTATTGGATTATATTGAGGGAAAATATAAAAAAGTCGGCATGCTTGCTTTTTCTTTCGGAGCAAGTGTGGCGATCAACACGCTGGCGCATGATACGCGGGTTAATTCGCTTGTATGTGTAAGTTCTGCTTCGGATCCCGGCAAAACCGATTATCAATTCTGGAAGTTAGATTTAAAAGGAGATTTGGCATACACATTGTTTACCCCGCAAGGCTGGAAGGGCAGAGGGTTCCGTCCGGGCCCTTTTTGGCTTACAAAAGAAAAACCAATCGATAACGCCGCTCAAATACAAATACCTATATTTTATATACACGGAGAGAAAGATTGGGTGATTAAGCCATGGCATTCACGCGCGCTTTACGACAAGACACAATCCAAGAAAAAACTGGTTATGATTAAAAACGGCCCACATGCGGAATATCTGACAAGGGATTATGGTAAGCAGTTTATAACCGAAGTAAAATCGTGGTTTAAGGAAACATTATCGAAGGAGCAGAGATGAAAAGTGCCCTTATCGACCTTTGCCATGCGGTTGAATGTAGAATATTGAAATTAAGAGAAATCAAGGTTAGAAGATCGGCAATCAATAAAATCTCATTAATTTTTATTCTCTTTTTAAACGTAACGCATCGGCTTATACTTTCCGAATCACCCTTTGTTTATTATTGACTTCAGTGCATAAGGGAGTAAAATGTAAACAAATATCTCAAAAAGTTTTCTTTAGAGAAGTGCAAAAAAGGGGACCGAGATTGGCTCTTCTGAGCATCAACCCAAGGCATTGCAGCAATGAAGCCTTGGGTTTTATTTTTTAAAGGGGAAGAATATGACAGAAAAAGATAAGACCAAAGAAGAACTTATCGAAGAGGCAACGCTTCTACGAAAGCGGATAGCAGAGCTTGAAGAATTGTCCGGCGAGGGCGCACAGACACACGCGCAGGCACGAGTCTCCAAAATCCATCAGAGTTATCTTACCAAGTATGCCAATGATCTCATAATCCTTCTCGATGATGATTTTCGTTTTCTGGAAACCAACGAGCGCGTGGTAGATTCCTATGGGTATACCCGGGAAGAGTTATTAGGCATGCATGCAACTCAGCTGCGCGCACCGGAGACAAAGGTCTTGTTTGAAGAGCAGATAAAGCCCGGGCGCATGACAGGCAAGGCCGTCTATGGGACCCTGCATCAACGAAAAGACGGAACAAAATTTCCGGTTGAAATCAGTCTGCGCGCTATCGACGTTGACGGAAAGAGATTCTATCAGGCTATCATCCGGGACATTACCGAGCGCAAGAAGGCGGAAGAGAGGTTAAATCGGGCCTTGGAAGAGGAGGTAAAATCCCGGGAGATTCTGACACGCATGCTGGCGGATAATAATCAGATCAGGGAAAGATTAGAGAGGAATATCGAGGAATTAAAGCACACCCAGGCCATGCTTATCCAGTCTGAAAAGCTGGCTTCTTTGGGTAGGCTCGTTTCCGAAATTGCCCATGAGGTCAACAATCCTCTGATGATTATTTCCGGAAATGCGCAGCTTTCTCTTATGTCGGAGTCCGCGAGCGTTGAAGTAAAAAACAGCCAGCGTATAATCACCGAAGAGTGCCAGAGGGCAAAGAGTATTATCGAAAGGCTTTTACGATTTTCC
>JAQUOR010000151.1 GCA_028717025.1 Candidatus Omnitrophota bacterium
ACTACAGATCGACCCTTTATCCTCCCATACTTTTTTCAGACGGGCGTTTGCGCACGCTAAACTTGGTCATTTTTATCAGGCTCTTTCTGACTACAGTAAGGTAATAGAGTTTGACCCTTACGTTGCGCAGGCCTATTTTAACCGGGCGGATATTTATGGTAAACAGGGGAGGTACGACCAGGCTATTGCCGATTGCACAAAGGCAATAAAAATCGACCCGCGCGTTGCCGCTTTCTATAATAACAGAGCAGTTGCGTATTTTTTTAAAAAAGAATACGACAAAGCCTGGACTGATGTGGCGCACGCGCAGGCACTGGGGTGGGAGTTCAATCCTAAGTTTATGGAGAGCCTTAAAAAGGCCTCAGGCAGACAGGGGTAAGAAGTACGATACCATGAAAAAAATAATTTTAGCTGTTTTGATTTGCTCTTCGTTCTTTGTGCCGCTCTACGCCCAGGACAATGGAAGCCCTTTTGAATTGACACTCGTTGTCCCTGCGAGGCTCGATCTTGGAAAAAGACCAATCTCAAAGAGTCTCAATAATAAGCCCGAACTGCACGTTATACTTAAAAACATTTCCGATAAACCTCAAAAAATCTGGAGCGAATCATACTCCTGGGGTTACGAAAACCTTTCCTTTGAGATGATACTCGATGGAAAAAGAGTGCTCATAGAAAAGAAACCCAGAGAATGGGAGAAAAATTTTCCCGATTATTGGACTATACTTTCCGGAGAATATTTCGTTTTCGACGTCTCTCTTACCTCGGAGGAATGGAACTTTCCCTCGATAGAAGAAGCATCGAAAATAGCTGAGCTTAAAGCGGTATATAGGAACACATCTAATTCTTTTAAAACCGGCACAGAAGGAAATTATGAAGGATTCTGGACGGGACGTATCGAATCAGAACCTTTGGAAGTTACTTTATATCGCTGATTAATCTCTCACGGTATAATTATCGGGAGGTGCGTTTATGAAAAAGATATTTTTTGTTTTATCCGGCATTCTCTTCTTCTGTCCGTTATGTTTTTGCCAGGAGCCCCAAGCATCCACGAGCGAAGTCGCCGCTGCGTCCGTAGAAACAAAAGTTTTCACAGGGAAGGTTTCGCTCATAGATTTTGAGGAGCGCACAAAAGACTTCCCGGCAAGGGTTGATGCAGTGGACGCAGGAGGGCAGAGGCTGGTTTTTGTCGTGGCAAAGAAAATTCCCATACAGGCAAAAGACGGCAAAGCAATTTTGTTACGAAAAATACATAAAAATGATAAAATTACCATAGAGTACACAAAAGAGCATAAGAATAAACTTGTACAATCTATAACCGTGGTTGAGTGATTAACGTTTCTTATCAAAGGTAGAATAAATTTAATAATACCGCGGTTCTTTAAGGGTCTTTGTCAGGAAGCGATGCGATGAAAATATTACTTATTTCTTCAAGCCCGCATAAGGGAAAAAGCAGTACGTTTCTTTTGGCCCAAGAAGTTTTAAAGGGCCTTCCGCAGGAAGATTGTCGTATCGATATTGTTCACCTTGCTGATTGCGCTATGGAGTTTTGCAGGCACTGCGAGGCATGTCATAAAAACATTCTCAATTGCCCGATTAACGATGACGTTGCGTCTATCTTAGAAAAAATGCTGGAAGCTGACGGAATAATTTTTGCTTCACCTAATTATATCAGCCAGGTTACCGGTTCGATGAAGACTCTTTTTGACCGCAGTGCGCATTGTATCCATTGTAAGCGTTTTTTAGGTAAATATGTGGCTGGCGTTGTTTCCTCGGGTAGCGGCCGGAACAAAGAGGTTTTGGACTACATTTCATTTTACGCGCATACCTGCGGCGCGCAGTATCCCGGAGGAATATCTTCCATAAGACTTCTTGAACCGGCTGCACGCAATGAAGCAGTAAAGCTTGGTGAGATACTTGCGGTTGATATCAAGGAAAAAAACCAGTACCCCAATCAGTTAGAAATCATCGAACGCAGCAGGCAGCAGTTTAAAGAGGTAATTGCAATGCGAAAAAATGATTGGGAAGAAGAGTACCGATTCTGGGTCGATAAAGGCTGGTTATAAAGAATGCGTAGCCTGCGGTGCATAACGCATTGCAGAAGACAAAAATTTACCGGTAAGGGCAGGAACAGAGCAGGACAAGGGAGGGGAGCATGGATGAAAGAAGGAAATTTCCGAGATTAAATGTGGCTGAGGTGATGGTCAATTGGAGGAAAGAAACGTCGCTGGATTGCATGGCTAAGACAAAAAATATTTGCGAAGGAGGCCTTTGTCTGGTTTTGGATAAGCATGATACAGTGAGCATCGGAGATATATTGCAGCTTGAATTTCGCCTGCCCAAAGGAGAGGTCATTTATACAAAAGGAAAAGTGGCGTGGGCCGAGACCGTTGAGGTAATTTATAATAAGATTGAGACATACCTTGAAGCGGGGATCGAGTTTTTCGATATAAGCCCGCGGGATAGAGAAATAATTTCCCGTTTCGTCTTTGCGCGTTTACGTACAGCCGTATAAACGCGCGCCGGCGTAGAGGCTTTAGCAGCCGGGTGTTATTCTAAAAAAGGTTTACGTATTTCACGGGTGCAGGCGCCGTCTGTCGATCTTTTAAGAACGTAGATCGCGATCATGAGTAAAACGAAAAAAATACTTCTTTTTATAACTATCCTATTCAGTGTTTCTCTTCTGTCGTTTGCGAAAGACTCCCCTGTTGTAATTTCCAGCGTCGATGTCAGCGGTAATACCATGACGAGCAGAGAACAGGTGCTCTCAAAAATACTGACCAGTCCCCATCAACCATATAATGAGAGCATGGTCAATGATGATATTACGCGGCTCTATGCCTGCGGATATTTCTCCGGTGTTTCTGTAAACTATGAAAAGAAAGCAGACAATACTATTAAGATCCTCTTCATGGTCGAAGAAAGAAGCGGACCGGATGCTTTACGAAGACCTGCGAAAACCGAAAAGGCCCCTGTTCTTGTGGTAGGTACGGATGCGTCAACGCAAAAACGCGGTATAACGGACGCTGAAATACTTGCCAAGTTGAATAAAAATACAGACGATGTGGACATCCAGGTTGAGTCGGTTTTACGCAACGGATTAAGGGGGCTATTGCAATCGCCCGGTTTTAACTACCGGATGAACGAAGAGGTCTTTTTGTACCTGCGGTTATCGCCCGCAGACGCAGAGACTGCTGTTTTGGTCAATACGATAGGTGACGTAAGCATTGAAGTTGTAAAAGAGGGTTTTGATGAAAAAATGAACGGTAAATATTCGTTTCCGCAGGCACTTTCGGAGAAGAGGCCGTTGGCCTATGGACAATATATATTACCGGTGGGCCGGATAACCGATTATCCTGCCATAATAATGTTTTTTACCTTAAAGGATTTTGGAATCAAGCTTAACGACCCCGGTATGTATACGATAAAGCTTACGTATTCTAATGAAATAGGTGATTACGGCTGCTGGGTGGGAAAGTTAACCGCAAATCCAATTACCATAGAAGTCAGCGAAGGCCCCGCCTAAGTCGCGCGGCGAAAAAATTAAAACAATAAAAAGTTAAACGATGTGCCTGCGCCCTCAAGGGGCGTAAGGCTGCAGAAATGGTTATATACGGCGATGGATGATTCGATAAAAACAAAGAATGAAATATATGCGCAGGTTAAAAAGGGCCTTAAAGAGTACAACCTTATCAAGGAAGGAGACAGGGTTTTAGTCGCTGTTTCTGGAGGTAAGGATAGTCTTACGCTTCTTACGTTGCTTGCCGAACTTAAAAAATCAGGAGCGCCTCGTTTTGAGATCTTTGCCGCCCATGTGCGTACGGATTTTCATTGTGCAAGTTGCGCGCATACCGATATCTTAACCGAGTTGTTTAAAAAATTGGATGTTGCGCACGTGTTTAAGGATATAAAGGTCCTTGACGAAAAGGGTATGACTGATTGTTTCTGGTGTTCCTGGAATAAACGTAAAGCTCTTTTTCAAACGGCGGCAGAACTTTCCTGCAATAAATTGGCATTGGGGCACCATAAGGATGATATTGCGGAGACGGTGCTGATGAATATTTTTTTTCACGGGTCGATTTCTGCGATGTGTCCGCGGCAGGAATTATTTAAAGGAGAAATTACTATCATCAGGCCGCTGTGTTACGTTGAAGAAGCAATCACGCGAAAATTTGCGCAGGACAATAAATTTCCCAGTAAACTGTGCAAATGTCCTTTTGGCAAAGATTCAAAGCGAAAACAAATGAAGGAATTAATCAAGCAGATACAGGAGAATTCAGCCGGGGCAGACATCAAGGAAAGCATTTTTAAAGGCGTAGCCGGTTTAAACACGGTCGATTTTGATTGACCTGTTTTTCGATTAAAACCGCGAAAACAAAGGAATACATAACCGTCATGAAACGTCGGTATCGCACCACCAAGAATAATCGTTTAATAGTACAACGGGGTAAGGAGCAGATAGACCCCGACGGCACTTTCGTTATCGAGGACGATAACAAACTCGTCTATGTCATCAATGAACCAAAAGTATTCAGGGAACAATATGATCTTCCGCAGCGGATCGATCTTACGGGTACCTGGAGCTTAAATGAAAACCACGACATAGTCTTTACGCTTAAAAAAACCAAGGAGCAGTATGCAGCCGAAGAGCTGTACTTAAAGGCAGAACTGCTCGATACGCGCGGCGATGCGCTTATTTTTTCCTTAGGCACAACAGAAAAGTCGGGGAAGCAAATTATCAGGCTTTTACAGCTACGTGGTAAGTGGCAGGCGGACCGGCATAACCGTTTGTGTTTTCTCGTGCAAAAAAGCGGTTCCACGCATGATACGTTTACGTTTGAGGGTACCTGGGAGG
>JAQUOR010000152.1 GCA_028717025.1 Candidatus Omnitrophota bacterium
AGTCTGATGCTTGCGTGTCATGCCGAAGGTCTTTTGATCTTCATCCAAAGAAAGATTCGTTGGTTGTGTTATCGGAATTCACCTTTGATAAAATATGCAATGTTTTTACTAAGTCTGCGTAGGTTAATTTATAAGTGTCATAGCAAAGGGGGGTAAACATGAAGGTAGTAATTCTATGTGGAGGGAAAGGCGCGCGCTTACGGCAAGAAACTGAATTCAAACCAAAACCGATGGTTGAAATAGGTGATTATCCCATACTCTGGCATATTATGAAGATTTATTCGCATTATGGCTTTAATGATTTCATCCTATGTCTGGGGTATAAGAGCGAAGCCATTCGTCAATATATTACCAACTACGAAACAATGCACTATGATTGTTCCATCTATTTGGGAACGCAACGAAAACCTACAATTTACCATAGAAACGCGAAGGAAAAATGGAAAATAACCCTGGTTAACACCGGGCAGGATAGCGAAACCGGCATGCGTATCAAATTGATTGAGCCATACGTAGGCAAGAACCCCTTTATGCTTACCTACGGTGATGGTGTCGCGGATATTAATTTAAAAAAACTTCTGAAATTTCATAAATCAAAAAAGAAGGCACTCACTCTTACGGGCGTGTATCCTATCGAGCGCTTTGGCGTAGTAGAGCTTGATCGGCAGAGCAACGTTAAGCAGTTTTTAGAAAAGCCGAGGAAATGCGATCTTATTAACGCCGGGTTTATGGTCTGCGAACCAGAAGTTTTTAAATACATTAGAGGAAATGTTGTTTTCGAAAATACACCGTTAAAAATGCTCACAGAGAAAAACCGCGTCACCTGTTTCCAGCATTTTGGATTCTGGCATTCTATGGACACCTTCCGCGATTTCCTTTTTCTTAATAAACTATGGAATTTGGGTAACGCACCGTGGAAATTATGGGGAAAATAATATGGTCAAAAAAAAATCAAATTTTTGGAAAAACAAAAAGATTTTAATTACGGGTTTCAGCGGTTTTCTTGGTTCATGGTTGACAAAAACATTGCTCAACCATGACGCGAAAGTTTACGGACTCGACATTGTGCCATATAGAAAACCGACCATCCTTTCACCTCAAGACCTCGCGCGCGTTAAAATAATAAAAGGAAGCGTCGAAAATTTCCCGTTGGTCTCGGAAGTGATAGAAAAAAATAAAATAGAATTTATTTTTCATCTTGCCGCAAAAGCGCTGGTTGGAGAGTGCCTTAAAAACCCCCTTAAAGCTTTTTCTTCGAATATCAAAGGGACATGGAATGTACTTGAGGCTTCGCGGAGCCAGGAAAGCATTAAGAGCATAGTTGTTTCTTCGAGCGACAAGGCTTACGGGATTCAGAACCGGCTTCCCTATAAAGAAGTTTCTCCCTTAGCGGGCTGTCACCCGTACGACGTTTCTAAAAGTTGCGCAGATTTATTGGCGCATACATATTTTCATACCTTTTCTTTGCCGGTATGCGTCACGCGCTGCGGGAACATCTTTGGGCCGGGGGATTTCAACTTTTCAAGGATTATCCCCGATACAATCAGGTCGGCAGTTCATGGAAAAATCTTGATCGTTCGTAGCGATGGAAAATTTACCCGTGATTATATTTATGTAGAAGATGTAGTAAACGGATACCTTCTTTTAGCGCGAACAATGCACGTTTCTAAGATATTCGGAGAGGCATTTAATTTCAGCAACGAAGAACCGGTTACCGTGTTGCATCTCATAAAAAATATTTATCAGCTCGCAGGCAGAAAACCAGATTATAAAGTATTAAATCAAGCGAAATACGAGATTAGGCATCAATATCTATCGTCCCAAAAGGCGCACAAAACCTTAGGCTGGAAACCAAAATATACGCTGAACGAAGGATTGCAAAAGACGATCGGTTGGTATAAAGAATATTTTGAAAATCAAGGAAGGTAGCCAAGGAGAAATTCAATGGACAATAAACATTTTTTTCAAAGCTTATTTATTTTTGAATTGGCTAACAATCACGAAGGAGACCTCGTACACGGCCTAAGGATTATAAGAGAAATACGCGAGGCCTGCAAAAATTTTCCTTTTCAATTTGCATTTAAACTGCAATACAGAGATTTAGATACTTTTATTCATCCTGCCTATAAAGGCAGGCAGGACATAAAATATGTCAAACGTTTTTCAGATACGCGCTTAAGCGAAGAAAATCTTAAATTACTTTATGATGAGATTAAAAAAATGGGTTTTATTTCAATCTGTACCCCTTTTGACGAGAGATCGGTCGACCTTATTGAGAAGCACGATTTTGACATCATAAAAATTGGAAGCTGTTCGTTAACAGACTGGCCGCTTTTGGAGAGAGTAATTAAAACCAATAAGCCGATTATTGCATCGACCGCAGGAGTCCCTCTGGACGATATCGATAAAGTGGTGCTATTTTTCGAACATAGAGAAAAACAATTTGCGTTAATGCATTGCGTAGGCGAATACCCTACATCGAACGAATATCTGCGATTAAACCAGATCGATTTATTAAAGAAAAGGTACCTTGGGGTCCCTGTGGGCTATTCTGCCCATGAAGAGCCACATAACCTTGAGGGCATCAAAATTGCTATCGCCAAAGGTGCCGTTATATTCGAGAAACATGTGGGGATCAAGACAGATACGCATCCTTTAAATGCGTATTCGGCTACGCCAGAGCAGATACAGAAATGGTTACAGGGAGCGCAGGACGCGTTCCAGATGTGCGGAGGCCTTGAGGGAAAGAGAGAATTTTCAGATAAAGAAAAATCAGATTTAAGGGGACTACAAAGGGGGGTGTTTTCGAAAAGAGCGATTAAGGAGGGTGAAAAAATATCCATCTCCAATACATTTCTTGCAATCCCTAACATTGATGCGCAGATGGTAGCAAACGATATGTCGAAATATACCGAGTTTATCGCCAAAGAGGACATTCCGGAAAACCAGCCCGTGATGTTTAACCAGGTAATCGTAAAAGACCTTCGTGCGAGGCTTATACAAATCATGAATAAAATTAAGCCGCTACTCGTTAGAGCGAAAGTAAGCCTGCCGAACAAATTAGAGTTTGAACTTTCCCATCATTACGGTATTGAGACGTTTGAGCAATGGGGAGCCGCTATCATTAACTGCGTTAATAGAGAATATTGCAAGAAGCTGATAATTCTGCTTCCAAACCAAAGGCACCCTATTCATTACCACATCAAGAAGGAAGAAACATTCAATATATTGTTCGGTGAAGTAACTATCGATCTGGATGGAACAGTTAAAAAATACAAGCCGGGCGAGATGGTTATAATTGAGAGGGGTAAAAAGCACGGATTTAACTCTAATAGTGGTGCAATTTTTGAAGAGATTTCTACTACCCACTTGCTCGAAGATTCTTTTTACGATGATGGAGAAATAGAAAAAAACAAAGATAGAAAAACATTTTTAACCTACTGGTCAGATTGGCTTACTAAACCGATTCATTAAACAAGGGGTAGCGGTGATTACGATTGCCTGGGACGTCGATGACGTGCTTAATGAATTAATGCGCTGTTGGCTGGAAAAAAAATGGCTGCCCCAGCATCCCCGCACTGTTACATACAACGATATAACGAAGAACCCTCCCTGTGAATGTATCGGCGCACGCATGGAAGAATATCTGGCATCCCTCGACGATTTCAGGTCGTCGGGGCGCTATCAAGAGTTGCGTCCTGTACCCGAAGTAAAAGAATGGTTTTTACGCCACGGTCATCTTTTTCGTCATTTGGCGGTAACCGCGGTACCTGTAAGCGTAGCGCATACGAGTGCCGAGTGGGTGTTGAAGTATTTTGGTCTCTGGATACGAACATTCCATTTTGTTCCCTCGGTCCGCACGGGACTTGAAATACCCCATTATGATGCACACAAAAATGATTTTATAAAATGGTTTGGGAAAATCGATGTTCTTATTGATGATAACGAGGAAAACATAAACAGGTGTATTGAAAGCGGCACAAAAGGTATTTTGTTTCCCAGGCCATGGAATTCCAGCAGGTTGACTATAGCACAAACATTAGAACTTATTAACACATGTATCGTTAAATGACGCGCTTTTATTTAAAAGGTGCCCTCTATGATTAAACTTTCGGATTACGTATTTCAATCTGTTGCTGGTTTTGGTGTAAAACATGTGTTTCTTTTGCCAGGCGGCGGTTGTATGCATTTGGTGGATTCTTTAGGCAAGTGTTCTGGCATGGAATATATTTGCTGCCTCCATGAACAGGCCGCAGTCATAGCTGCCGAAAGCTACGGACAATATACGAATAATATAGGCGTTGCTCTGGTGACCACCGGCCCCGGAAGTACCAATGCCATTACCGGAGTTGCAGGAGCCTGGATTGATTCAACACCGTTGCTTGTTATATCAGGACAAGTGAAGCGCGCGGATATGATGGGTTTGTGTGGTGTACGACAAATGGGCATTCAGGAGGTAGATATTATTCCAATGGTGCGTTCGATAACCAAATATGCGGTAACCGTTCTTGATCCGCTGAGCATAAAATATCATTTGGAAAGGGCAGTATACCTTGCCCGGAACGGACGGCCAGGACCGGTGTGGCTCGATATCCCGTTGGATGTGCAAGGCAGCATTATTGATGAAACGAAGTTGGAAGGTTTTTCTCCGGTTGCACTGCCTGGGCAGGAGAATGACGAACAATTTATAGCGCAGATACACCAGATAGTTAAGTTAATTAACGAATCCGAAAGGCCGGTGATCCTTGCAGGTAACGGTATCAGGCTCTCCGGCGCCCTAGAGCAATTTTTGCAGTTAGCCGATTTCCTTAAGATCCCCCTATTGACTACTTGGAAAGTA
>JAQUOR010000153.1 GCA_028717025.1 Candidatus Omnitrophota bacterium
CGAAAAAGATTGGCTCGAACTTTCGTCTCGCCGACGCTAAGTTGCGTTTTGACTATCAGTTACCTTATGTTTATTTCGCCCAAAAATGGCCGAAAGAAAAATGGGGTGGCTGACGGGGATCGAACCCAAGTCTTAATCCTGCTTAATTAATCTTCCTTCAACTTAACTTGATAACTCTCAAGTTTTTTTGGAAATTAAATCTATTATTTAACTTAAGAGGTCTTGTCTCACGATGAAACCGGGCTCCACTAAGGGATTCGAACTTTCAATGCTAGTTACTATTCTGTAGTTTCGCCATCAAACTCTGCTTCGTTAGCTTCAGCCTCTTTTTTGGTTTCCCGGACTATGCCGTCTTTGTGATGCGCCGGAGAATAGATGGTATACAGTTTCAATTCTTTTGAATCAGATGCATTGATGATATTATGCTTTGCTCCTGCCGGTACAACTACAGCCACGCCGTCTCCAACATCATAAACGTTTCCGTCAATGATTACCTTGCCTTCCCCTTCCTCAAAACGGAAGAATTGATCATTTTCCGGGTGCGTTTCCATGCCGATTTCTTCTTTTGGGCGAAGGCTCATCAGTACCAATTGGCTGTGTTTACCGGTGTATAACACTTTACGAAACTTGCTGTTTTCTAAAGTATCTTTTTCAATATTCCCTCTAAATCCTTTCATAGTTTTCTTCCTTTTCTCGGTTTGGGATAACTTATTTAATCACCATAAAGATCATGGCTCCGGACATTTTAAAATGTTATGACCTTGTCGCTCTCTTTAATAATCTCATACATATCCTTCATCGTGTTAATAGGACACATTTCGGTACCCTCCTGACTACGAGATTTAATGCAGGTACCGCAGGCATAAACCTTACCGCCATACTTAAGGAACTTATCCGCTTGCTCGATAGTATTAAACTTCTCTGCGCTGATATTCTGATACTCAACGCCTTTACCCATAAAGAAAACCTTGACCTCATCCTTCTGGCCAAGAGCAAAATTAGCATACCTGAGCGCGTTCCAACAAGTCTCCGCGTCATTACTTGAAATTATAATTCCAATTTTTATCTTATCCATCCACTCCATAGTTAAACAATTTTTATGGCGCTAACCGGACAAACCTTCTCGCATCCTCTTAAGCGATCGCATTTTGACTCATCACTTACCTTACATTTTCCGCTTTTTTGATCAATATACAAAATTTTATTAGGACAAAGCTCCACACAAGCTCCACATCCAACACAAAGCTCCCCATCAATAATCACGATTCTTTTCATAGCTCTATCGAATCTCCTTCCCTAGCCAACACAAAATCGTAGCCAAACCTTTCGCGTATCATCTTTGTGGCATGTTTACCGGTACAATGCATCGGGACAATCTTGCGAATACCAACCCTTTTAAGCTTTTCAATAATATCTAAGTTCGCTTCGCGCGGATTATCTTTTAAATGCAAACCACCCAGAATAGAAGAAACATGTTCTTTTAAAAAGTACCCCTTAACCACATTAATAACGTTGATTATCCCCGGATGGGCGCAACCTGTAATAACAGTCAAGCTCTTTAAGAATTTTATGACTAAAACCTGCTCAAAGATAACTCTCTCTGCGCAAGAAGCTTCAATCTGACCGCTGGAAAATATGTTTTCTTTAATTTCAGTAAACGGCTCAACCTCAATCACGCGCGCTCCAAAAGAAGTTATTCTATCTTTTATCTCTTGTTGAAATCCCGGACAGATATAGACTGTTATATCCTTTCGATTCGGAAGCAGATACCATAACCCCGATATATGATCCCAGTCATCGTGCGATATAACGATATGCTTGATTTTTGCTGGCTCAATGTTAAACTTTCGCATATTCCCTAAAAAGACGCCTGGATCGCCAAAGGTATCAAACAGCACATCTTCGCCGATTAAAAATGAAACTCCCCATCTGCGAATAAAACGCTGCCATCCGGTAGAACCTACGGCTATAATTTTTATCCTCATAGCATTAATGATGTATTAATGCAGCAAAATACATAAATGCCACACCAAGAATAAAGACTAGCATTGCAAGCGTGGCTTTCTTAATATCCTGCTGTTTATGCAACTCCGGTATAAGGTCGCAACTTGCGATATAAATAAAACCACCTGCCGCTATTGGCATGAGTAGTTTTAAGAAAATACCAGATGTGTTCGCAAGGACATAACCAATAACAGTCCCTAAAACAGCTGTTAACGCTGATAGAAAATTATAGAATAGCGCTTTATTCTTGCTTAAACCACCGTACACTAAAACGCCGAAGTCGCCAATCTCTTGCGGAATTTCATGCATGATAATTGCAAACGACGTCGCGATACCAAAATTAATATTCACTACAAAAGCAGACCCGATAATAAGGCCATCTATAAAGTTATGCACCCCATCGCCAACAAGATTAAGATACGTAAACATGTGAATCTCGCATTTTCCCTTGTGGCAATGCCGCCAGTGTAAATATTTCTCTAAGATAAAAAATAAAATAAACCCAACAATGACAAATAAATATACTTCGCTATTATGCGTACTCTTTTCTACTGCCTCTGGTATGAGGTGTAAGAAAGCTCCTCCAATCAGGGCTCCGGCAGAAAAACTAATTAATAAAAGAAGAATTTCATTAAGCAGATTCTCTTTCAAAAGCAGGCTGATAATACCAATTAAAGAAATTAAACTTACAATAATGCTAGCTCCTAAAGCCCAAACAAGATTCATCCACCCCCCTATTTCTTAAGTAGATAATCTGCTATCGCCCGATAAAGCGTGCTTACCGAAAGTATGGAGCAGTGCAAGTGATCTTCCGGCAGGCCCTTCAGCTTCGCGATTATTTCTCCCGCGGAAATCGAAAGAGCCTCTTTTATAGTTTTACCGCTAGCCAGCGTCGCCGCCATTGCCGCGCAGGCCCGCGTAGTCTGACAACCTTCGGTGTAATATTTAATCTCAGTAATTTTATCTTTATCGATTACCAAATAGAACTCCATCGCATCTCCGCACGGCCCCTTTAAATAAGAAGAACTCACCGGATCATTCATCCTTCCGAAATATTGCTGATTATTAATAAGCTCGACTACCTTCCGGGGATATTCAGCAAGGCTTTCTTCCGCATTATCCTTCATCGTAATCCCTCCCAAATATTCTTCATTTCATCCGCTGCCGGGCACGCCGCATACTCAACAATAGTCTTTCCTTCTACGAGTGCCTCAACTACCGTTTTGTCAAAGGCAATTTTACCGATAACCGAAACGTCTCGATCCCGGCAAAAAGCTTCAATCTTTTCTGTCATTACCGGATTCAAATCGTATTTATTCACCACCAACTTAACCGGAATATGAAAATGCCTAGCTACTTCCATTACCCGTTCTGCATCATGCAGCCCCGAAAGCGTCGGCTCAGTCACGATTAAGGCACAGTCAACGCCTGAAAGTGACGCGATTACCGGACATCCTATGCCCGGAGGACCGTCAATGATTACGTAATCAAGCCCTTGCTTCTGGGCTTCCTCTTTAGCAATCTGTCTTATTTTTGCCACCAACTTTCCGGAGTTTTCTTCAGCAATGCCGAGTTTTGCATGCACAAAAGGCCCATATCGGGTATCAGAAATAAACCACTCGCCGGCTAAGTTTTCTTCCATACGAATAGCCCCATGCGGACATATATAACTGCAGAGGGCGCATCCTTCGCAGGAAAAATGCTCAATTGTAAAATCATCCTTAATGGCCCCGAATCTACACACGGAGACACATTTACCGCATTTCTTACAAAGCTTTTTATCAATGACTGCGGTTTGCCCGCTTATAAATTCATGGCGCTCTTTAATCTTAGGATGCAGTAAAAGGTGAAGATCTGCGGCATCCACGTCGCAATCAACCATAATCTTATTCTTGGCTAATACGGTAAATGAACCGCTGACCACGGTTTTTCCTGTCCCGCCTTTACCGCTAATAACAACTATCTGCTTCATTCTTTTTTGCGCATATATTAAGATACAAATTAATAAATCTATCTTGATAAGAACTATCTTTTTTTACGATCGGAACGCCTTCGGAATAACAAACTGCTATCTCTCGGCTAAAGGGAATCTTCATTAAAATCGGGATGTTCTCTTGCCTGCAATAGTTCTCAACCTTACCATCACCGATATCGCAACGATTAATGACTACGCCAAATGATATCCCTAATGTTCGTAATACCTCAACTGCTAAAATTAAGTCATTGAGGCCAAAAGGTGTAGGCTCTGTCACCAGTACGCAGAAATCGCTATCCTTGACCGCCGTTATCACCGGACACGATGTCCCGGGAGGAGCATCAATAATCACTGTCCTTGTAGGGTTAATATATCTTTTTACCTGCCGAATCAAAGGAGGAGACATCGCCTCACCGACATTAAGGCGACCATGGACAAACTGTATATAATCCTTCTCGCCGATTTCTATAACGCCGATCTCTTTATTAGCCTCCTTTATTGCTCCTTGGGGGCAAAGCAGGCTACACGCTCCGCATCCATGGCAAAGATGCGCAAAGGCAAGAACGCTCCCCTTATTACCATTATTGCCCGATAACACTGCAATAGCATGATATGCGCATACCTCGCGGCACTTTCCGCAATATGTACATTTTGTCTCATCAACCTCCGGCACCGGGATAAACGCCTTAGCCTCTTCTTTTATGCGCGGATTCAAAAAAAGATGTGCGTTAGGTTCTTCCACGTCGCAGTCAAGAATCTGAATATTTTTTAGCGACAGTGCCAGATTTACCGCAACCGTAGTTTCTCCTGTTC
>JAQUOR010000154.1 GCA_028717025.1 Candidatus Omnitrophota bacterium
GGCTTTCTTTTCTGAATGCTCGCGCGGATACGCAAAGGCGTCTGTGCTGGTTAAAATAACTGCCGAGAGCAAAAGACAAACCACCGAAATCACCTTTTTCATAAAAGCCTCCTTAATGAGACTTGCGATTTTTTAGGCTATTGTCTGAAAAATCGCTTAGTCGAATTAATCCCGCCGAAGTCAGTGGAAATTTACAAGGGAAATTTCCACTGTATATAGCGCAGGCGGGATACTGTTGATAAAATTAGTTCCAAAACCCCAGGCTTAAAAATCTGCTGCTTCATTTGATTAGACGATAGCGAAAAGGAAAAAGTCTACATACAATTTTATTCCTAACAATAGCATTCCAATCTGTGTAATCTTTTTCTAATCTCCGTAATCTTTGTAAGAAAAATTCTACTTGCGATAATCCCTTGAAAATAATACAATAAATCAATCAAAATCAGTAATGAGACCAACATTTTTATACGCCTCTGGGCATAAGAAAAATGTTAGGCCGAATTATCCCGGAGCAGAACGAAGGGATAACGTGCTTTTTAGGAAATAATAGCTTGGTCCCAACTAACGTTGGGACAATTCGGTCATGTATTTTTTCTTCGCTTCGAAAAGCTTGAAAAAATACGACCTCATTGCCCGGTGGTGTAATTGGTAACACGACTGACTCTGGATCAGTTGTTTCAGGTTCGAGTCCTGGCCGGGCAGCCATAAAAAAATAGCCCCATCCGTTTTCGGGTGGGGTTTATTTTTTTATGCTTGTCCTGAATGGACTCGAACCTGTTGCTCCGATGAATATCGGAGCCAGGTGAGAGCAACTGGAGGACTCCTGTCCGTAAGGAATGCCGGAACATTTCGCTGCTTCTTATTTAGGATGTGACGGCGCCTGGCCGGACCATCCAAAAGGAAATAGGGGAAGTCCTGGCCGAATTAACCTTCTCTCTCTGCTTCACATGAATTAAACTCAACCTCAGCTTGATTATCCGTGCTTACTCTGGTATAAATTGCGCATTCTAATCTATTTTGCATAGGGCGGTAAAGATAATTAGGGGAGGGAAAACCCCCTCCCCTGCAAAGATTACTTTAGCGAACGCCGCAAGCTGGGTTATACTGCTCCCTTATTTCTTGTTCGATTCGCATGCGACCTTCTTGTTGCACTCCTGGTGTATAGAGCACAGCAACTTTTAAGGTGCCGAGTCTGTTTCGAGACCAGCAATCGCTTCGATCGTGATTTTCAACTCGCGATTTTACGCTAGCTGATTCACCAACATCGACAAGAATATTTTCTGTTGTTCTTGTGTCAATGATGGCATAAACCCCTGCCTTATCTTCCAACACCGATGTTGAAGCGTAAGGCCCTTCAAAGCTGTAACGACCAATTGTAATCATTTAAATACCTCCTAACATTGATTCTAACAGAGTGCGGAGCAAAATCTTGCCCCGCACTTATTTTACCGACCATAACTTTTCGTGTTCTCGTGACACTTTATGCACAGGATTTTACAATTGGACAAGATTGGTTCACCATCACTATTAATGTGATGTGCATGCCATTCTTGACCCGATGCAGCATTTTTAGGATCGAGAATTTTGTTACACCGATTAGAAGAGGAGTGACAATTCTCTGTACACTCACATCTGCCTTTTGCTCTCTGCCATACGGCGTCAATCACTGATTGCGGAAACTTTTTTGCTTGCATTTGTTTTCTCCTTATTTACTGTAGTTAAAATTAAACTAACCCCAGAGAGACAGAAAATATTTTTAAGTGAAACCTAACATTTGGCACCTCCTTTTTTTGGTTGACAGGAGGTTAGGTAGGATATAAACTATCTCTGATTACAAAAAGAGAGGGTGGATAGAAATATCCTACCTAACCTTAAAAAGCGGGCCAAGATTACCTTCCCGGGTGACTGGCTCGCTTTTTATTTATTGCTTAACGTAACCTCTACCATATTTTCTTTTGCATTCAAGTCGCACGTGTATGCCTTACTTTCCACATGAGGGATTTCATAATATTTCAAGAAAGCAAGAGCACTTATGTTAGCTAATCTTCCTCCTCTTGAAACACGAATATTATAAGTATTACTTCCTGCATCATTTGTTAACTTAATACCTATTTTATTGTTTTGTCTATCAAAGAGGAAAATCACATATTTGTATTTTCTGAAATATTGATCATATGCAACAGAATTTATTCCGATAGTTCCCTGTTTAAGAATACTTATCATAGGGGTATCTCTTACAGGTCGACGCTTTAACGTAAATTCTTCAAAAGACATTCACACCCCCTTTCTTAGAGATTTTACCATGTTTTTATTCTATGCAAAATTAAATATATTTGCGATATCGTAAATATAATCCTTATATAAATTAATTAATTATAATGTAAAATCTGTAGAGTGTCAAGTATTATGTAAATATTTTAAATTACTTTATTTATTAGTCAAATTTGCAAACCCGCGCAATCCCAATTCTCATATCTACACCATATAAAACTTGTTAATATCTTATCTATGAAATGATATCCACTACCAAAATAGTTGTGAATTTTCCTTGCAATACCTGTATAACAATGTTATACTTTCATTGGAAGGAGGGGAAAGATTATGACTATATTAAAAGCATTTCGTTTGCCGGTAGAGCTAGTTAATAGGTTATCTTCTTTGGCAAAAGTGACGCGCCGTAGCGAAAAATTTTATGTCGAAGCGGCCTTAGCTCACTATTTAGAAGACTATGCTGATGCGCAGATAGCCAAAGACCGATTTAATGACCCTAAATCCAGGATTATTTCTGGGACAGAACTAAGGAAAAAACTCGGTGTATAGGGTAGCCTATCTTGACCAAGTTGAAGAAGATCTTAAGAGGCTCGATACGTCTGCGGTTAAGAAGATTCTTACCCGCATTGAAACATATCTTGCCCAAGATCCCAAGGGATTGGGCAAGTCGCTAAAGGGTGAATTCCAAGGATACTGGCGATATCGCTGGGGAGATTACCGCGTTATATACAGAATAGCGGAACGTGAGATTTTAATTGTTGTGTCGCGGATAAGCCACAGGAAAGATGTATACGACTAGTTTTCTTAAATTTTCTCACTTAAAAGGCTTTAGTTTTTAGTCTATTTTCCGAACCATAAAGACGTAGAGCCAGACGCTAATCCGGGCAGCCATAAAAAAATAGCCCCATCCGTTTTCGGGTGGGGTTTATTTTTTTATGCTTGTCCTGAATGGACTCGAACCTGTTGCTCCGATGAATATCGGAGCCAGGTGAGAGCAACTGAGGATTCGTATATCTCTTCCGCGGCATATTGGTAGAATCCGAAGGAATGCCGAGCGTCATATTCTTCTGTGATAGTCTTTCAGCTCAGGCGACCAGGAAGCTCCTGGCCTCTTAACCTCAACAATTCTGCAATCTCTGATTATCTTGAATTGGCTAATAATTCAAGATATAATTGTATTTAGTGTTTGCCCGGCGAGAATAGAAAAAGATCGTAAAAAAGGGGTATTAGATGAAAAAACTTACGTTAACGGTGTTACTATTAATATTTCCCTTCGTCTGTTTTGCCGAGGAACCGGTTCCGGCAAACACCAGTAACAGCACGGTGACGGAGCGGATTGAAAATTTTACCGGCAAAGTTGATTCGGTGTCGGACTGGAGCACAACAACAAAGTCAAAAATTGTTGTCAGGGATGATAAGGGGTTACACTCAACTTTTGTAGTGGCAGCCGACACTGAGATTATCGGTAAAGATGGGGATCCCACTACTTTGGATTGGGCCAAGGGTAATAAAGTTGCTATACGATATACGGTGAACCGGGAAAGCGTTAAAACGGCAAAATCCATCAAAGTGCTCACCGATTAGCAAAATACGTGGTATAAATTTAAAAATCGCTGATAGACCCTGCCTGTGCAAAATCTACCCCCTCTAAAAGAGGGGGTATTTTATTTGTTTGGTTATCCCGATAGGCGAAAAATGAAAGCTGCGAAAAAATACACAAATAAGATTTGCGTTGTCCTACTGCTTTATTTTAGGTATTATACTAAAAAAGGGAGTAAAAAATCATTCGACAAGCTCGACCCTTTTAAGCAAATTAAGCTTAATTATGATTCATATTAGCAGCCTTAGCACATTTTTGTTAAAAACCATCCAATCACGCTCCAAAAAAGCTCTGTCCGGCAATGCGAAGCGTTACATTACGAACAGCCCCAACTTTGAATGGTCTGATATTTTTGGCGAAGCATTTCGAACCTTCCTTCCACTCTACTTCGAGACTGATGCCTTTGCGGGAACGTTAGAGATGCCCCCTGAAGTGAATGAACGGTTCAAGTTCTGCTGCATGCATAACATTGCAAAAAACCAAAAAAATATACACGCTATTAAAGATTTGGCCTGTGCTTTTGACAAATCAGGAGTAAAACTTGTATTTCTTAAAGGTGCTGCGTATCTTGGGACGATTTATACTCATGATGCCGGAGTGCGGCTCATGGCTGACGTCGATGTTTTAGTGAAAAAAAGTGAATTAGAAGAAGCGAAAAAAATCCTGGAAAAGGAAGGCTTTGTACAAGACTACAAAAGACTTTCCAAAGAGATGAATGAGGAGCTGACAGAGAGTTACTTTTCGCAACATCATTTTCATTATGTGTTCTATAGGGACGATGTGAAGCTGGAGTTGCACTGGGATATTGTGCCTTCCTCGTGCCAGACAGTTCTTAAGAAAATGTTTGATTCGCTTGCTGCTGTCCGGCTCGATACTACCGAGATCTATACCCTAAGCCCGGAGGCATCTCTCTTT
>JAQUOR010000155.1 GCA_028717025.1 Candidatus Omnitrophota bacterium
TCGATAAATTCCTGGAAGATGCCGTTGAGGTTGATGTTGATGTACTGGGTGACGGAGAAAATTTTGTCATCGGCGGCATTTTAGAGCACATAGAAGAAGCAGGCATACACTCCGGAGATAGCGCCATGTGCCTGCCCACTTTCAGCCTTCCGCAAAAAACTGTAGACACAATACGCGAGATTAGTTTATCTTTGGGCAAAGAACTGCATATTACCGGATTGATGAATATCCAATTTGCGGTTAAGAATAGCGATGTGTATGTCTTGGAGGTAAATCCTCGCGCCTCCCGCACCATTCCTTTTATTTCTAAAGCAATAGGCGTGCCTCTGGCGAAACTGGCCGCACAAGTGATGGTTGGCAAGAAACTATCCGAAGTTGGTTTGACCAAAGAAGTTATTCCTCCCTATATGAGCGTAAAAGAATCAGTGTTTCCTTTTAACCGTTTTTTAGGCGTGGACACCATGCTGGGTCCCGAGATGCGCTCAACGGGTGAAGTGATGGGCATTCACAAAGACTTCGGCCGCGCCTACCTAAAGAGTCAACTTGCGGCTTCGCAGTTCTTACCCAGAACGGGTAATGTTTTTGTGTCGGTGAAAGATAATGATAAAAAAAAGATTGTTGCGATAGTCAAGCAATTGCGTGATATGGATTTTACGGTTCTTACCACAGAAGGTACCGGCAAGGTGTTGGCCGAAAAAGGAATTGAGGCAAAAATACTTCCTAAAGTTTCTGCCGGACGACCCAATATTCTCGATTATATAAAAAACAGGGACGTCCACTTGATTATCAATACTCCGTCAGGCAGACTCCCGCGCAGAGACGAGATTATTATCCGGAGCACCGCCACGTTGTATAACATTCCGGTGATTACCACGGTCTCCGGCGCCATCGCCTCAGTGAAAGCCATAGAATTTTTGCGCAAAGACGAGATATCCATAGAGAGTATTCAGAGTCATCATAAAAAACTACAAAGGCCAAGCATCATTCGGCAGCGCCAATAACAACGAAGTTGTTGGCTTACGACAAGGAGGTTTAAATGCCTAAGCGAAACGATATTAAAAAAATACTCATTATTGGTTCCGGCCCGATCATTATCGGCCAGGCGTGCGAGTTCGATTATTCGGGAACACAAGCATGCAAGGCGCTTCACGAAGAAGGCTATACCGTAGTGCTGGTGAATTCTAATCCTGCGACCATCATGACCGACCCGGGCATGGCCGATAAGACCTACATTGAACCGCTTACTGTAGAAAGTCTTGAAAAAATCATTGCCAAAGAAAGGCCAGACGCCCTTCTTCCTAACCTCGGCGGCCAAACCGGGCTCAATCTTGCCTCCGGTCTGCACAAAGAAGGAGTTTTAAAAAAGTATAATGTTGAAATCATCGGCGTTAAGGCTGACGCGATTGAACGCGGAGAGGACCGCCTCGCGTTTAAGGCTACTATGGATAAATTGGGCATCATGACTCCGCAATCCGAGATCTGCCTCTCTGTCGAAGAAGCAGAATTGGTCGCGGAGAAACTTAAATACCCTGTGGTGGTGCGCCCGGCCTATACCTTAGGCGGAACCGGCGGCGGCATCGTATACAATGTCGAAGAATTACGTACCATTGCTTTAAGGGGCCTTAACGCAAGCCTCATACATCAGGTATTGATTGAAGAATCGGTTTTGGGCTGGGAGGAGTTAGAGCTTGAAGTGGTCCGGGACGCCAAAGACCAGAAGATTACCGTCTGTTTCATAGAGAATATCGACCCTATGGGGGTGCATACCGGCGACAGTTTTTGCGTTGCACCCATGCTTACGGTACCTAAAGAGCTGCAGAAACGCATGCAGGAATTTTCATATAAAATCGTCGACGCTATCGGCGTAGTAGGAGGAACAAATATCCAATTCGCGCATAATCCACAGGACGATAGATTGGTGGCGATTGAGATCAACCCCCGGACGTCGCGCTCCTCAGCGCTTGCTTCAAAAGCCACAGGGTTTCCCATTGCACGCATCTCAACGAAACTTGCCGCCGGTATTACCATGGATGAGATACCCTATTGGAAAAAGGGAACGCTTGAAAAATACGAACCAAGCGGTGACTACGTGGTGGTTAAATTCGCGCGCTGGACATTTGAAAAGTTTCCCCAGGCTAAGGATATTATCGGCACGCAGATGAAAGCAGTGGGTGAAGTAATGTCTATCGGCAAGACTTTTAAAGAAGCGATGCAGAAAGCGATACGGTCGTTGGAAATAAACAGGTACGGCCTGGGAGTGAAAAGATTTAAGGCGTTGACACTTGATGCGTTAAAAGAACAAATGGCATTTCCTTCGAGCGAGCGCATTTTTCTTATGTACGAATGTTTACGCCGGGCCGTCACGGTTGAAGAACTGCATAAAATGACTTCTATCGGCCGCTGGTTTATCACGGAGATGAAAGAGCTCGTTGATTTTGAAGAAGAACTTTGCAAACATAAGTGGCTCGAGGTACCTGATAAAAAACTTATCCAAGCCAAAGAGTGGGGGTTTTCCGATAAGTATCTGGCAGAGCTTTTCGGTATAAAAGAAAAAACCGTACGCGAGCGAAGGATTGCTCTTGGGAAAAAGAACCGGTATGCCGCACTTCCCGTAAGCGGGGTGCTGGATGCCGCGTACTATTACTCGACCTACATCGCACAGGATTCCGTAGAAGTCTCCGGTAAAAAGAAAGTAATGATCTTAGGCGGAGGCCCCAACAGGATAGGCCAGGGCATAGAGTTTGATTATACCTGCGTGCATGCCGCGTTTGCTTTGCGCGATGAAGGATACGAATCAATTATGGTCAACTGTAATCCGGAAACTGTTTCAACCGACTATGACACTTCCAACAAATTGTATTTCGAACCGTTGACCGTAGAGGATGTATTGGCCATTGCCGAGAAAGAAAAGCCGCAAGGCGTAATCGTGCAGTTCGGCGGACAGACCCCGCTTAATATTGCGCAGCAATTAAAAGATAACGGCGTTACTGTTCTGGGCACTTCCCCTGAAAGTATTCGCCTGGCAGAAGACAGAGAGTATTTTAGAGAGCGGATTAAGAAGCTGGGAATAATGCAGCCTGACGGTGACGCTGCCCGTTCCCTGGAAGAGGCAATTAAAATCGCCAAAAGAATAGGATATCCTTTGATGGTGCGGCCATCCTTTGTGCTCGGCGGCCGGGGAATGGAGGTCATCTTTGATGAAGAGACGCTGCGTAAGTATGCACAGGAGGCCATAGAGATCACTCCAGAATACCCCATGCTTATCGACCGCTTCCTGGAACAGGCCATCGAAACGGAGGTCGATGCGCTTTCTGACGGCGAAGATACTTTTGTCGCCGCAATTATGGAACACATAGAGCTTGCCGGGATACATTCAGGCGATTCTGCCTGCGCGATCCCGCCCCGTACCATCCCGGAGAAACATTTAAAGACCATAGAGGAGTACACCGCAAAAATCGCCAAAGAATTAAAAGTAGTGGGGCTTATTAACATCCAGTATGCCATCTGCAACAATGAGGTCTACATTCTGGAAGCCAACCCCCGCGCATCGCGTACCGTGCCGCTGGTCTCTAAAGTAACGGGTATACCCATTGCGCGCATCGCCACGCAACTGATGCTTGGCAAAAAAATAAAAGATTTCCCGGAACTTAAAAAACATAAACTCTCATACGTGGGGGTTAAAGAAGCGGTATTTCCGTTCAATATGTTCCCTGAGGTAGATCCGGTTTTAGGCCCGGAGATGAAAGCAACCGGAGAAGTCATGGGTATCGCCGAGACGTTTGGTCTGGCCTTTTACAAAGCAGAGGAAGCAGCCGGCACAAAATTGCCCGTAGAAGGCAATGTCCTGCTGACGGTAGCGGATAAAGACAAAAATGCGCTTTTACCTATTGCCCAGCGCCTTAAAAAAATAGGATTTACTATTTATGCCACCGAAGGAACCAGTGCGTTCCTGAAGGGAAAAGGTGTAGAGAATATAGAGATAAAAAAATTGCAGGAAGGCCGGCCCAACATCATTGATTCAATTAAGAACAAAGATCTCCGCCTGATCATTAATACACCCATTGGCCGCAGCAGCAAGCTTGATGACAGCTATATCCGCATCTTGGCCATACAATACAAAATTCCTTACATCACTACCATTGCCGCAGCGCAGGCAAGCGTGGAGGGGATCGAAGCGATCCTTAAGCACAAGCTTCAGCCTATGGCGTTACAGGATTATCACCGTCTGATTATGGGGTAAGTTTTTACGGATCTGCACGTTGTGAGGGTTAAAAAATGCTGAATAAAGAACAGATAAAAAAGCTCGTCGTTGAACAGAAACTCATTGAGGGATGTATTAAACTTGAAACGCAGCTTACGCCTAATGGTTTTGACCTGACTGCGGGAAAAATTTTTGAGTTTACCTCAAACGGTTGCCTCGATTTTTCTAATTCAGAAAGGGTGCTGCCGGAATGCCGCGAGATCCTTGCGCGTAAGCGCAGTCCGCACGATTCGTTTGGCTGGTGGCATTTAGCCCCCGGGGCCTACAAAATACGCACCAATGAAACCGTCCGGCTCCCTAATAATTTAGGAGCACTGGCTTTTAGCCGCAGCTCCTTGCTGCGTATGGGAGCTTTTACCCAGCATGGAGTCTGGGACGCAGGTTTTTGCGGCCAAGGGGAATTTGTTTTAGTGGTAGGCAATCCTTGCGGTATTGAGCTGAAACAAAACTGCCGCGTCACCCAGCTTATATTCTTATCGACCGAAGAGACGGAAGGGTATAAGGGGATATATAA
>JAQUOR010000156.1 GCA_028717025.1 Candidatus Omnitrophota bacterium
GCGCAGCTTCTCAATCTCGAAGCAATGAAACCCAAATCATTTATCATAGCGCCTCAGCATAAAAACGAGTGACGAGTTAATACTCCCGATTCTGCCTCAATTAAACCTATAAGAAAATCATGTAATGTATAACTGTTTCCCATCAGGGAGCAGAGAGATACACTCGATATTTGATATGAAGCGCCCCCGGGATTTATCGCCTCGATAATTCTAAGGTTAGTCAATTTCAGGAAAATATAGCACAATAGGGGCGTTAGCCCCTATTGCATTGTCCCCTTCGGGATGTTCTGGTGAACTAGAGTTTGAGATGATTTTATGCGCCCGTAGCTCAATTGGATAGAGCAACTGCCTTTCAATGAGACAGCCCCGATATAATCGGGGCGTAGTCGAATTGATCCCGCCAAGTTCCGAAAATTATCGGAGAGAATTTTCGGATATGCAGCGAGGCGGGACAATGGGAGCCTTCATGAGGAAAAAAACTCATGAAGTGGACGCCGCTAAATCGGTGGATATCCTGAGCAATCAGGACAACACCGAGCTACCCGAAAGGGAAGCGTAGAGACTTTACACGGCGGGGCTGAGATGCCCAAGAGAAAGTCCAGCCAGCAAGCCATGCAGGTGGTCAAGGTAACTTGATGCTGGATGCTAAGCAGTAGGTTGCGTGTTCGATTCACGCCGGGCGCGCGTTTATTTTTCGCAGCATCATTAACGAACGTTTTTTTGTGATGGTAGCTACGCTAATGAATTTTCTCATGGGTTAGCTTTTGATAAAACACTATCACATAAATTACGAAGGCTTACGAGTTTTTTCATGCGAAGCATGTTTAAGCCTATGCGGGGCGCGTGTGATTCTCATAAGGTAAGGATCTTAAGGTAGTAAATTTACTGCAAAGCTTTGACGCAATACGGTTCCATAGAGACAACGTTTTATCCTTTATCGATCATTAAAAAGGGGAAGATGTATGAAGATTGTCAAGAAAGTCTTTATTATTATTCTGGTTATCGTCGCGGTGGTGGTTTTTGCGCTCCACGTTGCGGTTAATATCAAAGGTAAGGAAATTCTTACTAAAAAATTAGGAGAATTGTTCAAGCGCGAAGTTACCATCGGAAAACTGAATACGTATTTTTTCCTCAACGTTTATCTTGAAGACATCGACGTTAAAGGGCTTTTCCATGTTGATAAGGTTTTTATAGTAGGAGGGATATTCGATATCTTCAGTAAAAATTTCCATTTGGCGCTGCTAAAAGTAGTGCACCCGGTCGTCACGCTCGATAAGGAATATGTTGCTGTGGCTTTGGCTCCTCTTGGTGCCAAAGCTGAAACTACCCCCTCACAGGGTCAAGCTACGCAGGAAAGCGCTGCAAGCCCAGATACATCGCAGGTA
The DNA here is from genome assembly GCA_028717025.1 of Candidatus Omnitrophota bacterium. GTDB lineage: Bacteria > Omnitrophota > Gorgyraeia > Duberdicusellales > 4484-171 > JAQTOI01. The sequence continues at coordinate 1,386 of JAQUOR010000156.1, forward strand.
TTGCCCGCGGCAACACCGGTGGTCGCCTTTACCATTAACCGTCTTATTGTTAACGACGGAGTTTTTACGTATGCTGACCAACGTCCCGATAATAAAACCGTAACAGTTACGTTGGAAAAAGTTTACATGAAGGTCAACAATTTGAATTTTACTTCGCGCGGTTTAAAGAAATTTTCCATACAACTTAAAGGGAATCTTCCTTGGGAGGGAACAAACTATGGCAGCGTTGATGTTGACGGATGGGTGGATTACCCGCGTAAAAACATGGATATCGATCTTAAACTTCAAAACGTCGATTATCGCGCTTTCAGCGAATATTATCCGGAGTTTTGGAAACCGGATAATTTAGGAGTACAGGAGGCATCTCTCTCGTTGAACGCAAATTTACATTCCCGGTACAACGATTTGCTGATTGATACATTTTTGATTTTAGAGCGTATTACCTTTATGGAGGGGCTTGGAGATAAATCGAAAATAAATTATCTACGGACCATTATTGCGCTCATACAGGGGGTTCAAAGTAAACCCATACTTCATTTTAAATTAAATACGAAGATGGATTCTCCCAAGCTTGATTTTTCACCGCTCAAGAAGAACTTTAGGGGGGTAATCCAGGTAAAGCCTTCGATGGTAATAGAGGAGGCGCTCGGCAAGGCAAAAGAAAAAATAACGCAGGGGACAACGAGCGCGAAGGATATGACCGTTGATAATGCGGTTGACGCCATCAAAGGGGTTGTGAGCGCGATAAAAGGAGCCATTAAAAAAGAGGAAGCCGCACAAGTCCCTGAGCAATCCTTATCACAACAGGAGCCGGGAGCAGACGCAAATGCCACCTCTGTCGGCAACATGACGGGTAATATGAGCAGTGCCGGGGAGGTTAATCAAACCGTTGAAGGAAACGCGACGGACTAAAATTCATGGCAGATTGATGTGCGCCGGATAAAAGAAAAGCATTTGCAATAAAGCTAATTTGTTATATTATAAAAGAGAAAAAGAAAGGAGCGTGTCATGACCTCCGGGCATTATCAGGGATGTGAAAGAAGAAGATTTAAGCGGGTTCGCGTTAACCTGGTGGTAGTGTACCGTGAAGATGGCCCCCTGGAAGTGCGTATTCGCAGCGGAAAAGAAGAACACGCTTCAACAATGGTCGATATTTGCGAAGAGGGTGTTTCTATTTTAACCGACATCAATATTCCTGTTTCAACGGTACTCTGGATACGGTTCACTTTGGCAGATAATAAAAGTAAAGGATTCGATTTTTACGGGACAGCAGAGATAAAGGGGAGAGTGTTGTACAGCATTCTTACTGCCACAGGGCATTATCGATTGGGGATTAATTTTTACGATTTTAAGGAAAAAGAACGACGCCTGATAGCTAATTTTGTCGATGTTATTGCAAAGCGGTTTTCAGAAGATACCGACGCCGCATGCGAATAGGGCGAAGGTGTGCGTCGCTACGTATTGCATTAACCCTCCAGACAAAGCTTCAATAAAAATTAATGTGGCAGGTATATATCATCAAGTGTAATGATGGAACATTATATACAGGAATTACAAATAATTTAGAAGCGCGTATCGAAAAACATAACCGTGGCTGCGGCTGCAAGTTTACAAAATATAGAATTCCCGTTAAACTCGTACATAGTGAAAAGTATAGAACTAAAGGAAAAGCTTTAAGCCGCGAAGCTCAAATTAAAAATTTAACGCGGAAAGAAAAATTAGCCTTGATTACCGCAGGTTATAGTAAGCGGATTTCTTCCTCTCATTCAAAAATGTATCAGGCTATCGCGTAACGGCAAGGCATGGCTGCATTAAGAAGCTAATAAAAAAAAGAAGACGGGTGGGCGACGGGAATTGAACCCGCGACAACCTGGGCCACAGCCAAGTGCTCTATCCGAGCTGAGCTACGCCCACCAATTAAGTATGATTTATTCTGAAAATGAGCAGCGCAATGGCAATTTCTGTGTAACCAACCTATACTATCATACTTGTTATTTTTAGTATTGCAATCCCATTTTTATTACATTTAAACGTTTTTTGCCTTCCATTTTTCCCTTGTCAATATTTCTAAACCGGCATATAATCCCCATATATAAAAGGGGATTATTCCATGGACAAGTGTCTTAGGCGGGTTGAAAGTTTTTCAAAGGCGTTAGGCAACTAACGCCTTTTCTGTTTTAGGGGATTCAATTATGGTAGCTGTCCCCGGAATTCCCCCCGGAATTCTCCGGAATTCCTTGTCCGTAGAATCAACGAGTATCTCGGGAACTGGCGGGCATCATCACGAATGAGCTGAAGAAACAAATCTTTTGTTATAACAGGTAATAAGAATGCGCATACTATTAGTAGAAGACGAACTAAAGATGGCTAGTTTTATTGAGCGCGGCTTAAAAGAAGAGGATTACGTCGTGGATGTAGCCAATGACGGCGAAAAGGCATTATTTTTGGCGGAAGTTAATCCTTATGACCTTATAATACTTGATATTATACTGCCGCTTAAAGACGGCATTACCGTATGCAAAGAGCTCAGGAGCAAAAAAATAAACGTTCCTATTCTGATACTCACTTCAAAAGACAGGGTTAGAGATAAAGTTTTAGGCTTAAATTCCGGAGCCGACGATTATCTGGCCAAACCGTTTGCTTTTGAGGAGCTGTTAGCCAGAATCAGCGCATTATTGCGAAGAGATAAATCGGACAAAACCGGCATTCTTAAGATTTGCGACTTAGAGATGGATCAGCTTAAGCATAAAGTTACCAGAGCCGGAAAAGAAATCCAGTTAACCAGCAAAGAGTTTGCGCTTTTGGAATACCTTATGCTTAATGCCACTCACGTCATCACCAGGACAATGATTTCTGAGCATGTATGGCATGAGAATTTTGACAGCTTCACGAATGTTATAGATGTTTATATGAATTTTTTGCGCAATAAAATCGATAAAGGCCATAAAAAGCAGCTTATCCATACTATTCACGGTAAAGGCTATGTCTTAAGGGAATAGAAATGCGCGCTAAAACCATTAAATTAAAGATCAGCATATTATACGCATCCATATTAGGGGTATTATTATCTTTATATATTGCCTTCTTATTTAGTATTCCCGCGGATACGCTAAAAAGCAATAAGCTGCTTTATATATTATTCCCTATCCCTCTGACTTTATTATTCGGATATTTTGTCGGCCGGATGGTCGCAATAAGAATCTTAAAACCGATTAAGGAAATTACCGATACCGCAAACAATATTACCCATGAAGACTTAAGCTTGAGAGTAAAGGCGGAGAATGTTGACGAGGAGCTGCGCTGTTTGATAGAGGCTTTTAACGGGATGATTTCGCGGCTGGGGGAGTCATTTGA
>JAQUOR010000157.1 GCA_028717025.1 Candidatus Omnitrophota bacterium
GTACGAATTTTCGTTCAACTTTGCTGTTCATTCTATATATTTTATCCTGATTTTAAGAAAGGTCAATATTATGTGGAATACGCGCCCAGAGAGACGAAAGTATAAGCTGCCGATGTTGCGGTGTGTAATAAAGGCTAGAAGTTTCCTTTGATTTCCTGGGAGAGAATAATTGCTTCCGCAACTTCTTTCATGGAGAGGCGCTTGTTCATGCTTGACCGGCGTATCAGATTGTAGGCGTCTTCCTCGTTGATGCTTTTTTCTTTCATCAATATGCCTTTTGCCTTCTCGATTTTCTTACGCGCTTCCAGCTCTTCCTGTACGATCCTGGTTTTAACAAGCAACTCCGTATTTTCGATAGCCACTGCCGCTTGATTAGAAATGGTGCTTAAAAGGTCGATGTCGCTTTGCGTGAATTCATAGGGAGCGGTCGTGTAAAGATTGATGACGCCGATTGCCTTGTTTTTTACAAGCATGGGGACGCTGAGCATGGACACGAGTCCTTCACGCTTTGCGAGCATCTTTTCTTTATAGGAGGCTTCCTGTGATACGTCTACAATGGCGGCAGCTTTCTTTTCTTTTGCCACAAGACCGACTATCCCCTCTCCCATCTTAAGTGTCCGCTCCTTAAGGTATTCTTTGCTCATTGCCTGGGTAGCGCGTATGCGTAATTCCTGGGTTCTTTCATCAAGGAGCCATAAAGAGCATATCTTTGCATTCATGACATTGGCGGTAAGGGTCACAATGAGTTTGAGAACATCTTCAAGGTACAAGTCAGAAGTGATTGCTTTGCTGATCTTGCTCAGTGTGCCCAGGTACTCTTTATAAGAAGTTTTTTTGATGATTTTTTCCATAGAGGTATTCCACTCCTTTGTCCAGCGATGCACATAGATGGCAGCCGGGGATCATGTGGCGCATTAAAGAATCGGAAGGTAGGTTTTTATCTCGTAGTCATGCACCTGTTTTCGGTACTCATCCCATTCTATTTTTTTGCTCATAATGAGATTAGTAAAAATATGCTCGCCTATGGTCTCTTTTAATAACGTACTTTTTTCGGCAATTTCAATTGCTTCAATCAAACTTCCCGGCAAACAGCTGATCCCTAATTCCTTCATCTCTTCGTATGATAAGTGATAGACATCCCGCTCCATAGGCTCAGGAAGGGCGTAATTGTTTTCGATACCCTTCATGCCTGCGGCAAGCATGCATGAAAATGCCAGGTAAGGATTGCAGGCAGGGTCCGGAGAACGAAATTCTATCCTGGTTGCTTTCTCTTTGCCGGGTTTATACATCGGCACCCGCACGAGCGTGCTGCGATTTCTGCGTGCCCAGCAGATATATACAGGAGCTTCGTAACCCGGGACAAGCCGCTTGTAAGAGTTAACCCACTGGTTGCATGCTAAGGTTATTTCCGGCGCATGCTTTAAAATACCCGCGATGTAACTTTTCGCAGTTTTCGAAAGAAAGTATTTATCGTCCGCATCAAAAAACGCATTCGCATCTTCTTTAAATAACGATTGATGGCAGTGCATGCCGCTGCCATTGACGCCGAAGATGGGCTTTGGCATAAAGGTTATGTAGAGGCCATATTTTTGCGCGATTTCTTTTGCGACCATTCGATATACCATAACAATATCTGCCATGGTTGCCGCATCTTTGTACCGTAAATCGATTTCGTGTTGCGAGGGGGCTACTTCGTGGTGGGAGTATTCCACGTGAATGCCCATTTCTTCAAGGGTCAATATAATTTCCCGGCGCACTTCGTTACCTGCGTCGAGAGTAGTTAAATCGAAATATCCGCCTTCGTCGATAGCTTGTGTCGATTTTTCGTCCTTAAAAATAAAAAATTCAAGTTCCGGTCCGGTATAGAAGGTATATCCTTTTTCTTTGGCTTTTTCCAAATTTTTTTTCAGGATATAGCGCGAATCCCCCTGGTAAGGGGTTCCGTCAGGGTTAACAATGTCGCAGAGCATGCCGGCGACTGCTTTTTCTTTTGGTCGGTACGGCAGTATCGTAAACGTCGAGGGGTCAGGCATTGCCATCATGTCCGATTCATCAATACGGGCGAACCCTTTGATGGACGAACCGTCAAAACCCATGCCTTCTTCGAGGGCACCCTCCAGCTCCGCGCGGGTAATCGAAAAACCCTTCATCTGTCCGGTAATGTCGGCAAACCACAGTTTAATAAAATTAACGTCTTTTTCTTTTACGAGTCGTAAAACGTCTTTTTTCGTAAGGTTACTCATGTTCTCTCCTTTTTTAATTGTTTCGTAAGGCGCTCGCAAGCCGAGTTTCCGGCCCAACGAGTAATAGTTATAATACGGATTATGCAAGGCTTCAGGGTTACTTCCCAGAAAGTTTGCTTCTCTAAAGCGTTATTGTAGCACATTTTATTGGAAATTCAAAAGAAAAATCGGTAGGTTTTACGGTTTTAGTTTAAGGAAATGGCTTCTATTCTTTTATGAGTTTTTTGAATTCTTCTTCGCTGATGATTTTTAGGCCAAGCGCCCTGGCTTTGTCATATTTTGAGCCGGGGTTAGCGCCGATAACGACAAAGTCGATATTTTTGCTGATAGCGGATACCCACTTTCCTCCAAGCGCTTCGACCATGCTTTGCGCGGTCGTACGCGAAAAACCTGTAAGCTCTCCGGTGAAAATGAAAATTTTACCGGTTATCGGGCTTTTCTTTATTGGTTTAGATTCCTGCGTTAAGGTAAGACCCTTTGCTTTTAGTTCCTCTATCATTTCACGGACATGTGCTGAAGCAAAAAATTTAACCGCCGACTGGGCCATGACCGGGCCGATTTCGGAGATATTCTGCAAATCTTGCTCGGATACGTGCAGTAAACGATCAATAGTTTTATAATGCTGCGCGAGCGTCATTGCTGTTTTTTCTCCGATGTGGCGTATCCCCAGCCCATAGAGAAGCCGGCCTAAGGGCCGCTGTTTACTTGCTTCTATGGCAGTTATCAGGTTGCCGGCTTTTTTTTCGGCAAAGAACGGTAGGATAAGCAGCTTTTCTTTTTTAAGTGCGTAGATGTCAACGATGCCTTTCACCATTCTGCGCGTTACCAGCTCTTCTACGATGCTATCGCCCATTCCTTCGATGTCCATGGCGCCTCGCGAGGCAAAATGTAAAAGAGATTGTTTAAGCCGTGCCGGGCAGTCAGGATTAATGCAGTACCAGTAGACTTCTTCCTCTTTTTCCTTTAGGATTTTTTCGGTACATTCCGGGCAGGTATCGGGAACTTTTATCTTTTTTTCGTTGCCCTTTCTTTTGGAAGTGATTACTTTCACGATTTTGGGGATAACCTCTCCCGCTCGTTCTATCAGGACGGTATCGCCTATGCGTACATCCAGACGTTCGATTTCATCGAAATTATGCAGCGTGGAATGCGATATAGTGACCCCGCCGCACTCTACGGGTTCAAGGAGCGCGACCGGAGTGATGATGCCGGTTCTTCCCACTTGGAATTCAACCTTTTTTACCTGGGTCGTTGTCTGGTGCGCGGGGAACTTGTAGGCAATGGCCCAGCGTGGAGATTTTAAAGTCGTACCGAGCGTATCCCGTAGCCGGTAATCGTTGACTTTGATAACCATACCGTCGATTTCATATCCGAGCGTATCGCGTTTATTCTGCCAGAACAGACAATACTCTATTGCTTCGGTTAAACTTTTGCAGTGTTTATTATGTGGATTGGTGCGCAGGCCCAGCGCTTTAGCCTGTGCTAAAAATTCGGTATGATTTTGAAACTGGGTCCCTTGTATCCATCCGAAAGAATGGATAAAATATTTAAGGTTGCGCGCCGCTACCAAGGCAGGGTCAAGCAGCTTAAGCGAACCGCTGGTTGCGTTGCGGGGATTGGCGAAGGCAGGTTCTCCGCTTCTAACGCGCATCTGGTTGATAAGTTCAAGCTCTTTCTTCTCCATGTAGATCTCTCCCCGTACTTCCAAAGCAACAGGGGCGGTTTTTGCAATTAAGGAAAGCGGTACGGATTTTATCGTTTTTATATTTGCAGTAACGTCTTCGCCTACCTGGCCGTCTCCGCGTGTTGCCGCGATGGTAAGCGTGCCGTTTTCATAGATGAGCGAGCAGCTTACTCCGTCAACTTTCAATTCCACGCAATAGTCAAGCAATGCATTCTTCGGGAGCATTTTCTTTATTTTATTTTCCCACTCTTGTATTTCTTCTACGGAGTAAGTATTGTCAAGGGAGAGCATTTTTACCTTATGGCGTACGGTAGGAAAGCCTTCCAGGGTCCCGCCGGAGACGCGTTGCGTGGGAGAATCCGGCCGGATAAACTGCGGACATTTCTTTTCCAGGTCTTGAAGCCTACGCATGAGCTCGTCGTATTCCTTGTCGGAGATCTCCGGGTCGCTTTCTATGTAATACCGGTAATCGGCACGACGCAGCTGCGTGCGTAAACGTTCGATCTCTTTTTTTATTGTTTCAATTTCCATAGGACTATCGGTGTGTTGCCGCAATTAATTCTTTTCCTATGAGTATTCCTCCCCGGGGAGACGATTGTATGTAAATCCGGTATTTTTTCCGGTTTCCTTTGGCATATTCCGACGGGTAAATCTGGAATGCCAATGTGGGGATGTGTATGGCGATATGAAAGGTGTTTGCAGCAAAAGAACCCTTTTCGATATTAAGGATCGTAAAGGTAGCGACGAAATTTAAATCAGGATGTGCTTCCAT
>JAQUOR010000158.1 GCA_028717025.1 Candidatus Omnitrophota bacterium
TTCCCCTTAAAAAAGCTGAGATTATTCCTTTAAAAATCTTTATGCTATGAACGAATATTTTTTTATTATGAAGGATCGTCGGATGCCACCATTGCGGCTCATTGGTGCAAAAACAACCGTTGCCTAACTCCCCTCTTATTCTATCGGCACCGGAAGAATTCCATATTTTTTTAAAATCGTAATTGTTTTCGCGCAAATTGCCAAAAGGATCAAGGTGCTCACAGGGCCCGACCAAGCCTTCGTTGTCGATGAACCCTCCTGAAATACCTGCGTAGCATTTAAGTGCGCATCTGTTACCGTTTAAAATTTTATATATATAATCGAACATCACTATGGTCCCGACTTTGACCTTGAAATCGTGCTCGAATCTTCCTTTCACCATATCCCTAACATACATTTGAGTCCATTGTTTGTATCTGTCCAGATTTAACTCCTGTTTTGTCGTACCGTCTCTGGGCGTATCCCGCACCAGAAGCTGCGCTAAACAATCCGGCTTTGGATCTAAGGCACTAAAATAACGGTAAATATCAAATATCGCGTCCTGGTTAAAAGATGAAAATACCGTATTGATCCCGACTTTACAATTTTTATATGCGCCTTTAAGGCTCATTAATGACTTGTAGGTAGTCATCGCGCGTTCAAAAGCACCGGGTAGCCCCCTGATCACGTCGTGCATTTCTCCAATGCCGTCAAGAGAAACCTTAACAATAAGCTCTACCCGTGGATATTGTTTTAAAAAATTATTAACCGTTTCGCAGGTGTTGGCGGTAATTTGACCGTTTGTTGAAATATTAATTGTTTTTGGCCGCGACGACTCATAGATGGCCTGCAGGACACAGAAAAGATCTTTCCTGATAAACGGCTCGCCTCCGGCTATGTAAATATAATCGAGGGGGCCGAGGCTTGAAAAAATTCTTTTTATTTCTTCCGGGGTCAAATCTACTTTTGCGCTGTTGCCGATTGCTCCCCGCGGGTTGGTATCAGCCCAATTAAAACAATGTCTGCAACGGCATACGCATTTATTGGTGACAAGAAAAGAAATAATTTCCGGAAAGTCTTTTGTATATCGGCAGATATTAGGTTTCACTTTTCCCGCTGTTGTTAATAATTTCCGCTACTACTTTACGCTTTATTTTTCTTGTGGCGGTCTTTGGTAATTCATCGAACCAGACATCGAAATCGACTACCCGTTTATACTCTGCCAGGTTTTCGCTTAAACGGTTCATCTCATGGGAAATCACATCTTTGATCTTTTCTTTATCGCCCTGTATTTCACTGTCAAAGGCATCAACATGAGGCACAATAACCGCATATACCTCCTCGCACCCTTTGCGGACCCCTTTCGTTGCAATTTTTCCTATAACGCATATTTCTTTTATGTATCGGCTTTTACTTAATACTTCTTCTACCTCTTCAGGAAAGACTTTCTTACCGGCACCGAGGACGATGAGATTTCTGGCCCTGCCCGAGATAAAAAGAAATCCTTCGTTATCCAGATACCCGATATCGCCGGTATGCAGCCAGCCGTCTTTTATGACCTCTGCGGTTTTTTCCGGATTGCAATAATATCCTTTCATAAGATGGGGACCCCGGGTAAGTATTTCTCCGTCTTTAGCCTGTTCATTTTCTTTTAGGATAGTAACCTCGACACCGGGCAAAGGCTTACCCACAGAACCGAATTTATTGTCCTTAAAGGTATTAACGGCAATGACCGGCGCGGTTTCCGTTAAGCCGTATCCTTGTAACACCCTGAATCCTAAGGCGTTCATAGTAACCTCGATATCTATGCTTAAAGGAGCCCCTCCGCTTACAAAACCCCGTAATCTTCCTCCAAACTCTCTATGTATAGAGATAAACAACAGCCTGCCGATCCTGATATTGTATCTTAACAAGAATTTCGAAATGTTCAGCAGCGCGTAAAATATGGTACGTTTGCGCTGTGAAAGATTTTCTATTTTTTTCATTATTCCATCGTGCAGCATTTTTAGAACAAGGGGCACACAGATCATGTTAGTCGTGCGGGTTTCTTTCATAAGTGCAAGCAGCGTTGTCGTTTTTATGCTCTCTGCGTAGGTAATACATGAACCGGCATAAAGCGGCGCGATAAGACCTCCGGTTATCTCAAGCATGTGGTTAAGCGGCAATATCGAAAGAAACTGGTCTTTACTGCTGTAGCGGATGATGTCGCTTATGGAGCGTACCTGGAACATCAGGTTATCATAGGTAAGCTCAACACCCTTAGCAACCCCGGTAGTGCCTGAGGTATACACCATAATAGAAGTATCCTGGGGATGAATGGGGTAATATTTCTGCTCTCCTTCCTTCATTTTTAAATCTTTTAAAAGTATCAGGTCCTTGCGGTCGCTGTCATCCATCAGTATGATGTGTTTAAGCTCCGGTAAAGAGCTTTTAAGAGCATCTATGACTCCTAAATATTGAGCGCTTACGATGACGCATTTTGCCTGACTGTCGTTTAAAATAAACTGAATCTCTTTTTCGCTGAGCTTAACATCAAGGGGAACGGTTATGCCCGCGCAGGAGATAATGCCGAATAATGCGATAGACCATTCCGGACGGCTTTGCGATAATATTGCCACCCTGTCATTTTTCACTATTCCCAGTTGTATAAGCTTTGAGGAGAGGTCCACGGCTCTTCTGCCCAGGTTTACATAAGAAAGTGCCTTAAAGGAGCCGTCTTTTAGTTTCACCTGCAAAGCCGGGATCTCTCCGTACTGTTTATTTATCTTCTCTAAGATATCAGTAATGGTTATTACGTGTAAGGGAACACGTTTCGGTTTCATTGTTTGCCTTCCTCGTGTCTTTCTTTCGCTGAGTGAGCGGGAATCCCGAAATAGACACCCCGTGGCTCTATTTTTGTATTTTTCCCCAGCACCGCGCCCGCCGACACCAATGCGCCATCGCCTATTTCACAACCCGGAAGAATTACAGAATTAAGGCCTATTATCGCGCGTTTGCCTATTTTTACTTTCTTCAATATCAGCCTGCCTCTTTCAAAAGAATGGCATATGACCGTAGAGTGCCCGCCTATGACAGCCTCGTCCCCAATTTCTAATAGCGATAAATCTGCTCCAAATTTAGAATTAATCTGCACGTTTCTACCTACCTTGGCACCCATTAAACGGTAGAAGAAACTCGCCAGCGGAGTTAAAAGAATGAAATCCATAAAGGTAACGGAAACTATGTAATACAGGGAGTTAACGACAAACCATTTTATCGAACCGAAAGAAAATAACCGATAATCCCCTTCTTTAAGATTCAATCGAAAGATAATACGAAGCACGCCAACCAGAAGAATAATACTAAACCCGTATATAAAATATGACGCGCTCACCGCGAAAGAAAGCAATAGGATACGCATGCCAATGTTTAAATCCACTGTCTGCATCCACGCATAACGACAAAGCAATCCCCCCGGAAATATTGAAAGACCGATAAGAAGGATCGCTATCACGTATAAGCTGAAAGTGAGCAACAACTGTCCTAAGGCAATAAGAAGTGTTTTCATTTTTACTCCTTTTCTACGAAAATATTACAAGGAATATCCGCACGCTATTTATATCACTACGTTTTTCTTAAATATTTTCGCTTAAAGTTACTCGGCAATACCGATTGCATAACGCTGGTGATGCTGGTTCATAATGGTTTTTAAAAAAATTCCCATCGTCATACGGCTTCTCAAGTAAAGGCTTGATTTGGGAAATGTCTGACACGTAATCATTTTCCATTTTGAGGCCTTAAATAAAATCGAAGTAGATTTCTTTGAAAAATAGTGAAGATGGCTGAAAGGTCTTACCATATCCCATTTTTCTTTTCTCATCTTTGCCACCAAAGAATCTTTGTTCGGAAAAGAACAATAGATTCTTGCACCGTTATTGGAAATACTCCTGCACAGCACCATCATGTCCAGCGGATCCTCAAGATGCTCAAGGATGTCATGCATCACTATTACATCAAATTTTATATCCTTGGGTAACTGGGAGATATCGCGGAGTATGTCCGGGGTGTCAAGCCAGTCTCCGGGCTCAATACCGTAGCAGACTTTTGCATTACCGCGGAACCTGCGAAATAGTTCTCCTTTTCCGCACCCAACTTCCAAATAGTTAAATTCTTTATTGGTCATAAGCTCAAAACACGGTTTAAACTTTATATCGCTATAATTAACAGCGCACGCTTCGCTTCCGTTTAGGTTAATCGTTCGCACATCTTTCATGGGGTCTAAAAAATCAGTTCCTAAAACAAACCCGGAACGCTCGTTGTAAAGCGCTGACAAATATTGCTGCTCAGGCATTGGATTGTGCCACCAGTGCCCGCACGCATCGCAGACCCTTAGCTCTATCGTCAAATCTGATTTTTCATTGATTGTTTTCACGTTATCGCTTACAATACGGCTGTGTTGCGCAAGGCATATCGGACATTGAGTATGCAGCTTTAGATAATCCGGGTTAAGACCATCAAGATTAAAATACTGCGTATTCTTCATTATAATTTCACTTTGCTTTTAATATTTTTGTATTTGGCGCGTGCGGCAAATGTTACACGCATAAAAAATCCAATAAAACTATTATACACCTCTTTTAAAAATTGTGAAATCGGCTTACGACAGCAAGCTCAGTTATCAATGAAAACTGTATCTTCTTTAATGCTTTGC
>JAQUOR010000159.1 GCA_028717025.1 Candidatus Omnitrophota bacterium
AGTTAGCGAAATCCATCGGCGTTGTTGCCCTCATTTTTATTATCTTTTCCGGAGGCCTCGATACTAATTGGAAAGATACCAGATCGGTTGTTTGGCCGGGGGTCATGCTTTCGACGCTCGGAGTTTTAACAACTGCGCTCATAACGGGGTTTTTTGCCGTCTATATTCTAAAATTCTCTTTTCTAGAGGGGCTGCTTTTGGGTTCTATCGTTTCTTCAACAGATGCCGCCGCGGTATTCACCATTCTGAGATCAAAGCGGATAGGGCTGAAAAAGCCCTTAAAGCCGTTACTTGAGTTTGAATCCGGCAGTAATGATCCGATGGCGGTATTCTTGACTGTCGGTTTTATCAGCCTTCTGACTGTAAAAAATATGGGCTTTGCCGCGTTGATCCCCAGATTCGCGCTGGATATGGGAATGGGCGCGCTCGTAGGGTATTTAATGGCGAGATTTATCGTATTTCTCATTAACCGCTTGAAGCTGGAATATGAAGGGCTTTATCCGGTAATTATGATCTCGCTTGTTTTATTAACATACGTTATCGCTGTTTTCATGAAAGGTAACGGATTTCTCGCGGTTTATCTTGCGGGTTTAATGCTGGGGCAGGCGGAGTTCCCGAATAAAAAAATGATCATGCGGTTCCATGACGGGTCGGCATGGCTTATGCAGATCGCCATGTTCGTGACGTTAGGCTTACTCGTTTTTCCTTCTCATATCGTTCCGTTAATCGGGGCGGGATTATTGCTTACGGTTCTTCTTATGGCGGTTGCACGCCCTGTCAGTGTATTGCTGTGCCTGTTGCCGTTTAAAATGAGCATAAGCAAGAAAGCCATGATCGCCTGGGTCGGGCTCAGGGGGTCTGTTCCAATCATTCTGGCGACGTTTCCTTTTATGGCCGGCGTGCCGAATGCCGATACCATTTTTAATATTGTATTTTTCGTCGTTTTTGCGTCGGTTCTTATTCAGGGAACGTCTATTCCTTTTGTTTCAAGAATGCTGAAATTAGATGTTCCTTTGGCCAACAGGATAAATTATCCGATTGAATTTGAAAAAACTGAGGGCATTAACGCTGAGTTGACGGATTTGATCGTACCATATGATTCTTGGGCAGTGGGCAAACGGATCGCAGATCTGAAAACGCCGGAGAAGTGCCTTATCATGTTAATTTCAAGGGGAGATAAATTTATCATACCTTCCGGGCCGACCGTGTTAGAAGGCGGCGATGTTTTGCTTGTGTTAGCGAATGAAGACGATTTTAAATCGCTGCAAGGCGCATTAGCAGCGTTGAACGGGTAATAGATTATGGCAAAAAAGATATACATAAAAAGTTTCGGGTGGCCAGTGGCAGAGTTATAGTAATGCGATGAGGAGCTTGGCGGAGGCAGTAGTTGGGGAATAAAAGGGCATGATGAAAAAATTCGCTTTGATCGTTGGATTTTTGCTTATGAGCTCGGTTTCTTTTGCTCAAGAGATTGATAGGTCTCTTTTGCAGGGGTATGACGCGGCTCTGGTGATCTATAACCGCGCAACCGGCGAGACGGTCAACATTGATCCGGCACGCGGTAGCCAGCGCCTTTCACCCTGCTCGACATTCAAGATTTACAACACTCTCATCGGACTGGAGCTTGGGCTCATCAAGGGGGCTGACGAGCCGTGGTATACGTGGGATAAGGTAAAACGTGATATTGAGGGCTGGAATCAGGACTTAACGCTTCGTGAGGCGTTTAAAGTGTCGGCCGTTCCTGCATATCAGATATTGGCTCGGGAAATCGGCGAAGCCCGGATGAAGGAATATATTGAAAAGATCGGCTACGGCTCACAGGATATTTCATCAGGGATCGATATTTTCTGGCTTCCGCGTCCGGATACTACATCCATCAAGATCAGCGCGGATGAGCAGGTTGCTCTTTTGAATAAGCTTTTGGACGGTAAACTTCCGTTCTCTGAAAAGAATATCGCGATCCTGCGCGATATTATGCAGGCAGAGAAGACCGATAAAGGCACGCTTTACGGGAAGACCGGCTCTGGCACAGGGCCGGATGGTAAATGGAATGTGGGCTGGTTTGTAGGTTTTCTTGAACATAACGGTACAACCTACGTTTTCGCGTGTAATATTGCCGGAGGGGATAATCCATCGGGCAAGACTGCCCGGGCGATCATAGAGAGCATCTTTAAGTCTCAAAACCTGTTGTAATAACAACTCATCCCTATGGTCGTTTTGAAATGCGAGGCCATAGGGATTTTTTATGCTTAGAGGCGGCTCCGGGTCCTTGGAATGGGGCTTGGGTGAGAGTCGGGCTCGCCCCGTTAGAAATTGATACCGAGAAATGCAGGGGTATTTCTAACGGGGCGAGGCGCAGGGAGTCAGTGATAGTGGTCAAAAAAATCGATGTCCATGTCCATCACTTTTGGGGTTTGGGCATAAGTGGTCAACCCGGCCAAAATAAGCGTCCAGCGTCGGAAAACAGGCGATTTTAGGGGTGTTCTGTGGGCGTAGGGGATGGCCCCAAAAGGCCATTTTGATGGACATCGATGGACATGATTTTACTGACCTGCATCAGATATTTCTCTTGACTCTCAGGCGCATCATGGTAAAATGTCCACTAATTGGAAATGTCCACTAAATAGTGGACATTTAGGAAAAGTGGACATTTAATAATATCTTGGTTTTCAGAGGGCCAAGTAAGGATTGAGTGATACTCCGCGCTGAAGAGGAATTGCGCGGGTATTCGCTACTGCGAAGGAGTTGCTACGATGAAAATACTTTTAGGGGATAAGGCGAACATAATCATTCGCGCCATGCTATCTCAACCCGATAGGAAATGGGTCGCTAGGGATTTCGAGAAAGAATTTGGCGTGGGACGCGCGCGCGCGGCAAAAGTATTATCGGAATTGCGCGCCAAAGGGTTTGTCGGAGGAGTCCGGTCTGGCAGGCTCGCGCATAGCATATTACAAAATAAAGAAGAGCTTCTTGAGGAGTGGCTCAAAGTCTATAAGTTTGAGCTTAACGAAGCCCATCTTTATTACTCAACTCGTGAGGATATCCTTCCCCGGCTAAAGGAATATTTTGCAGGAAAGAAAGAGCCCAATCAATACGCTCTGACCCTTCATACCGGAGCCAATCTCATTACCAGCTACGTGAATACGCAGACGATATATTGTTACTTGCCGGTAGCGGATTTCAAGCGCGCCTCGCTAGACTTGCGGCAGGTGCTTGATCTGAAGGAATTAAAAACGGGCGGTAATTTCTATTTAATAAATCCGTATTATCGAAGCGCCACATTTTTTAATACCCAAGTGATCAAAGGTTACAACGTTGTTTCGAATCTCCAGCTCTATTTGGATCTCTACCATTTTCCGCAGAGAGGCCGGGATCATGCTGAGTATTTACTCAAAACATTAAAAGAGGAAGGAAAGCCAATTGCTTAAAGAATTCCCGGGAGAAAAACTCCTCATCAAAGTTATAGACGATCTCGCTGATTTTTTGCCGTACCTTGTTCTGGTTGGCGGTTGGGTGCCGTACATCTATGCCAAACACATGTGGAAAGACGTCCCCAATATGGCAGTGACTACTGGAGATATTGATTTTGGTGTCGGAGATCACGACTTTAAGGGGAAGGATACCGTTGCTTCTCGGGTGCAACGATTAGGATATGGCGAGCGCCACGCTTCAATGGACAGATTGATTCCCTTTGTGCCTATTGTGAAAGATTCATCGGGAGATACTAAAGCAGAGGTTGAATTTATTACCGATCCCAAGGTTTCCCGGAAAGTCATCAATAAAATCGTTGGCCAAGAAATCAAGATCAATGAAATCCAGCATTTCAGTTTGTTGCTTGGCTCTGTCATGCCGGTAAAAATGAACGGCAAGAGTATTCAGATACCGACAGAATCGATGTTTGTTTTCCATAAACTGTTGACGTTTGTGGATCGGGAAAATAAAGCTAAGCTCAGGAAAGACCTTTATTACGTTTACTATATGATCAGATTCAGCCCGACAAAGGCACAACTTTGTGACGACGTGGTCGGCCTTATCAAAAAACTTAAAGAAGGTAAACAGGTCAAAGAGAACCTCAAAGAGTATTTTGCCAGTGTTGATTCGAAGGGGCCTTTATTTGTTGAGCAGGAAAACGGCCCAGATGCCTATGTCGCGAATGTAAGAGAAGACGCGTTTGAAAAATTCGGAGATATTCGGCGAAGGGTTGAGGAATGAGAACCTTCGCCATCGGTGACATTCACGGCGCCTACAAGGCGATGATGCAGTGTTTTGAGCGCTCAAAGTTCGATTATAAGAAAGACCGCCTGATCGTGATGGGCGATGTTTGCGATGGGTATCCGGATGTCAGGCAGTGCATCGATGAGTTATTAAAAATCAAGCATTGTGATCTGATCATTGGCAATCATGACATGTGGGCGTTGGACTGGGCTTTGCGCGGCGACAAGCCGGAGATATGGACGAAGCAAGGCGGTGACCGGACGATGGCGTCGTATAACGGCGGACCCATGCCGCAGACGCACATTGACTTCCTAAAAAGCGGACATCTTTGGTT
Source organism: Candidatus Omnitrophota bacterium (assembly GCA_028717025.1). Taxonomy (GTDB): domain Bacteria; phylum Omnitrophota; class Gorgyraeia; order Duberdicusellales; family 4484-171; genus JAQTOI01. Next base: position 4,550 of record JAQUOR010000159.1, read on the forward strand.
GGAAGTCGGGAATAAACTTTTTGTCCATGCCGGTTTTGTGCCGGATTTGCCATTGGAACAAAATAGCGCTCAGGTACTTGTGTGGGACAGGGATTTGCTAAAAGACGCATGGGAAGC
>JAQUOR010000160.1 GCA_028717025.1 Candidatus Omnitrophota bacterium
ACTTTCCTTAAGTATTTATCTTTTAAAAACTTTTTTCGACCAATTACCTCACGATCTTGAAGATGCTGCACGTATCGACGGTTGCAATAGGTTGCAGATATGGTGGAACGTTGCCTTACCCTTGGTTGCTCCTGCGCTGGCGGTAGTTATCATCTTTAACGCATTGACTGTCTGGAACGAATTCGTTCTGGCCTCCCTTATGTTTACCGAGGACAAATTAATGCCGCTTCAAGTCGGACTTATGGAATTTTATAACCGCAATATCATTCAGCATACACTTCTTATGGCTTCGTTAACTATTGCCGCAGTCCCGATAATACTTTTGTATCTGAAGATGCAGAAACAGATTATCAAGGGGCTTACCGCAGGAGCAGTGGTGGGATGAAAAAGATAGTCCACAACCAGAAGTCCACAGCCCGCAGAAAAATAAAAGTATTTTTTCTTTCATTTCTTTTTTGTGCTGCCATCTGCCATTTGCCGCCTGCCGTCTGTTTTGCCGAAGACGACGTTGCCGAATATGTCAAAGAAGCCTGGGCATCCCAAAGTAACCCTCCTAAACTTTATGCGATTTGCGATGAGTGTATAGCCAAGTTTTCCACGCAAGCGGATACACAAGCCCTAAATCTTAAAGATTTCCCCCCTGCTGAACAGGAAGGTGCCTTTACGGTAATGAATAAAGTGGCGGTGTGCTATTTTATTAAGGGTGAAGCGCTGCATGAAGGGGGGAGCAACGATGAGGCAATAAAGGTATTACAGAATATTGTTGCAAAATACCCCTATGCGCAGGAGTTTGATCCTTCACGCGGGACCTATTGGAAAGTAGCGCAGATCGCCAAGGAAACCATTGATAAAATAGGGGGGATAGAGGAACTTGAAAAAGAATGGAGTAAAGTAGAAAAGGAAATCAAATTCGAATTGTACGATGAGGGAAGTGATTTTCCCGTTGATTATGCTAAGTACGGCGAGTTTACCGGCGTAGGCACGAAAAACTATAAATACATCATCAAAGACCCTATCGGTTTGACCAAAGCGGTGGGTGAAGGGATCTATCCCAACACCACATCTCTTAAATTTGATCCCGAATTTGTTAAGATAAAAAAACAACTCGCCGGAGTCGATCACTGGAAAATTCTTAATAGCCGCGATTTAAGGACCGCTTTTTATAAATGGAACCTCGCGACAGAACCCGACGGCGTTAAGCAGTTTTATATTGCCGATATTTTAGAAAGGAATGGTTTAACCAAGCAGGCGATAAAAGCCTATTATGCTATCCTGGTGCATTTTCCAAATGTGTATAGCTGGACATATTGGCATACTCCCTGGTATGTTGCCAAGGCTTCTCTCTACAGGATTAAATATCTCCTTAAAGAAAATCCCCAGCTGGGGCTTAAGCTTGAAGGGGCATCCTTAGAGGTAATCAACGGTTATGATAACGACGTGCGTAATGATGCCTTTGTGGTCAACCCCGGTAAATTGGTAAAATTTTCGTTGATTGATAAAATGTCATTTACCGGAAATGCCTGCCGCACCAAGAAGCGCGGTCTTGGAAAAGTCGTCAAGCAGCGAGGTGGAGAAAGAGTGAAAGTCGTAAAGTATAAAGACGGCGATTGGCAATTGTTGGTAGAAGGTAAACCTTTCATCGTTAAAGGGGTGACCTATGGTCCTACGAAAGTGGGGGAATCCCCGGATAAAGGCACCCAGCAGAATTGGTCGATCCAGGATGTAAACGGTAACGGTAGTATCGATGCCCCATGGGAAGCCTGGATAGATAAAAACCTAAATAACATACAGGATTCCGACGAAAAACCAGCAGGGGACTTTGCGCTTATGAAGGATATGGGGGTCAACGCCATACGTCTTTATCACCAGCCTTTTAAAATAAATAAGCAACTGATTAGACAAATGCATCAAAAATATGGTATATATATAATATTAGGCGATTTTCTGGGTAAATACGCGCTTGGCAGCAAAGCCGAGTGGAACCCCGGTACCATTTACAAAAATCCCGAGCATCAAAGAAATATGCTTGAGAGCGTTAAGGAAATGGTGTTGGAGTTTAAAGACGAACCTGCGGTTTTATTCTGGATCCTCGGCAATGAAAACGTATACGGCGTTGCCTGTGACGCCGACAAAGACCCCGAAAGTTTTTTTAAATTCGCAAACGAAGCAGCGCTTCTTATAAAGTCGCTTGACCCACAGAAGCGTCCGGTTGCCATTGCTTCAGGAGATATTTTATTTCTGGATGTATTTGCCAGGAATGCACCCGACATCGATATCTTCGGAGCAAACGTATACAGAGGAAAATATGGATTTCTTGATTTCTGGGACGAAGTAAAACGCGTTGCCGACAGAGCCGCGATGATCACCGAATACGGAGCGCCTTCCTTTGCAAAGGGTTACACCGGGGAAGAAGCTGAAAATTTTCAGGCCCAATACCACCGGGGTTGCTGGCTGGATATTATGTGCAATAGCGCCGGTTACGCTGCGGGTAATGCCGTGGGCGGATTTGCGTTTGAATGGCTCGATGAGTGGTGGAAAGCATATGAGCCATCGCGTCACGATAAACGAGGGCTTTTTACAGGACCTTTCCTGGATGGTTTTATGCATGAAGAGTGGCTTGGCATCGTTGGTCAGGGAGACGGGAAAAAATCTCCCTTCGAGCGTCAGCTTAAAAGAGCATATTTTACGTATAAAGAATTGTGGAATCAGAATTAAACCAAAAAATGTATGAGGTATAAATACATTTTTTGCCCGAAGGGTCGTTCCTTGAATTTCGCAAGAAATTAAAGAGTGTTTACGAGTTATCCGGAAAAATGCACCTTAGCATTTTTCAGGGTGATCCGGTGCAAAAACCTTACGCATCATGTAGACTTTTGTGTTACATGTTTCGTCCAATAGATAGGGGGAAAGAGTGTAGCAATTTTCGTCAGATACTTTGTGAAGAATAAACAAAGAAAGGAGGAATACGATGCAGAAAGTAGCTTTCAAGGGTTTTGGAGGGTTGGTAGCAGTGGTGTTTTCGTGCATGATGCTTACGTCTGTTTTCGCAGCAGCACCGGCAAAAGCCGAAAAAGCGCAACCAGAAGTGAAAACTGTAGCAGCAGCCGCAACGCAAGACAAAAAATTCGAGGTGTATACCGATAAGAACGCAGCCGGAAACCACTTTATTCCCAGCGGTTGGATGGGTGATTATGGTGATTTGAAATTCAGCGATCAGGCTGAAAGCGGTATTCCCGGTAATACGGCCATAAAAATTATCTATACTGCCAAGAAATCACAGGGTCAGGGGTGGGCAGGTATTTACTGGCAATCCTCACAGAACAACTGGGGTACCAAGGATACAGGATTTGACTTAAGCGGTTTAAACAAGCTTGTTTTTAAAGCAAAGGGAGAAAAGGGCGGAGAAGTAATTACTCTGGTTAAGGTAGGAGGCATCACCAATAACGCGACCACCGGAGAAAAAGTTCCTTTCGCTGATTCAACCAGCGTAGAATCAGGGCCGATACGTTTAACGAAGGATTGGCAGGAATATTCCGTTAATCTGGTAGAGAAGGATCTTTCCTACATTAACGGGGGTCTATGCATTATTTTTAATGCCGACCAGGCAGGCGCCGAACAAACCGTATATTTAAACGATGTCGCGTATGTCTACGACGCCAGCTTAAAGAAAGAGGAAGCAGCTACGAATTTTCCTTTCTATGTCTATGCTGACGCAGGGTCTCTGGATAACCACTTTATTCCCAGCGGCTGGATGCCTAATGCCGCAACCGGTAAAGACATAAAATTAGATCAAAACTGGAAAAATATGCCTTTTAGCGGTGATGCCTGTATTAGGGTTGAGTACAAAGATGTTTCGGGCAACAAATGGGCAGGTATTTACTGGCAAAACCCTGCGAATAACTGGGGGACGGTTCCTAAAAAAGGTTACAATTTACAAGGCGCAACAAAACTTACCTTCTGGGCCAGGGGAGATAAGGGCGGAGAGATCATCAATGAGTTTAAGGTAGGCGGCATCACCAATGGCGACTATCCTGATTCCGACTCATCCAGTATTGTAAGCGTGCAGCTTACCAGCGAATGGAAAAAATACGAAATTGATTTGCGCGGTAAAGACCTTTCCTATATTATAGGTGGTTTCTGCTGGGCGACCAATTTAGAGGTCAATGATCCAAACGGCATCGTGTTCTATATCGATGACATTAAGTACGAGAAAGACTAAAGAACAATTTGCGCGGAGGCAGTCTTAAGACTGCCTCCGTGTCATTTTCTATTCATCACAAGGTAAAGATTCTAGACATCAGAAGAAAAAACGCATATGAAAACCATTAAAAAATTTATTTTAGGTATTCTTTTGGTACCATGTTTTCTTTTAAATGCCTCGTGGGCGCAAGGCGCTGTCGAGATACAGTCGGTTCCCACGTGTATCAACGGGTATACTCTTTACGTGGAGGGTAAGCCATTTTTGGTAAAAGGAGTTATTTACAGTCCCACTCCCGTTGGCCTTGGCTACGATTACGACTTTTTTAGCGATCCCAATAAGCCCTGGCTGATTGACGGAAAGCTAATGAAGGCGCTGTGTCTGGATCAAGGCTAAGGCTTCAAAGAGTTCATCAAGCGTGCCAAAACCTCCGGGAAAAACTACAAACGCGCAGGAATATTT
>JAQUOR010000161.1 GCA_028717025.1 Candidatus Omnitrophota bacterium
CTGAGCAAAGTCGAAGGATAAAAAATGGATATACTTCAACAAATACAAGAAGCTATTAAATATGCATTTGTGCAACGCGCAATTATCGCGGGTTCGTTTATGGCTCTAGGATGTTCTTGTTTGGGTGTATTTCTTGTTTTACGCAGGTTTTCACTCATCGGCGATGGCCTTGCCCATGTAAGCTTTGCTACCGTAGCCATTGGGCTTCTTTTGCGCTCTCAACCAATGCTTGTTTCTATTCCTTTAGTCGGGCTCGCCTCACTTCTTATCCTTAAACTTAATGAAAAAGCAGCCGTATATGGCGATGCAGCAATAGGGCTTGTTTCATCTTTTGGTATAGCCCTTGGAGTGATTGTTGCGAGCACCGCCGGTGGTTTTAACGTAGATTTATTCAGTTATCTTTTCGGTAATATCCTTTCAGTGAGTAGCTTTGAAGTCTGGATGACGGTTATAATTTCTTTGATCGTAGCTTTAATTATCGGGCTTTTTTACCATGATTTATTCGCCATAACCTTTGATGAGGAATACGCTCAAGTGTCAGGAATAAAAGTACGTTTGGTTAATAGGATTTTAATATTGTTGACTTCGCTGGTTGTAGTATTAGGAATCAAGATCGTAGGAACAATGCTGGTTTCAAGTTTGATTATCCTGCCGGCAATATCTGCTTTGCAGGTAGTAAAAAGTTTTCGTTCAACCATAGCCCTTGCCGGAACATTTGCGGTTATTTCAGTAATTATAGGTATCTTTGCTTCGTATGTTCTAAATCTTCCATCAGGCGCTACCATTGTGATGGTGAATTTTATATTTTTCGTCGGCTCTTTTTTATATCGTAGAGCCAAAGAATGAAAACTAATGATAATAAAAAAATGTGAGTTCCGCATGTCGGTTAAAGAATGCTAAATGGGCTTGACAACATATTATTTAGTGTTATCATTAATAAAAAAGTAACACTAGAAATTAAGTTCTTCCAAAATATAATTCTAAAAAAGGAGGAGTTCGGTGCAAATAAGACGTTTTGGTGTATCGTTAGAAGATGATCTTTTGAAAAAATTGGATAAACTTGTAGGGGTACATAAATTTCCTAATCGTTCACAAGCTATAAGATTTTTGATAAGGAAAAATCTTGTTGAAGAAGCTTGTGAGAAAAATAAAGAAGTTTCCGGGGCAATTATTCTTATCTATGACCATCACAGGAGAGAATTAGTGAATAAGTCATTAGATATACAGCATGACTTTTCGCATAGTATTTTATCTACCCAGCATGTTCATCTAGACCATAATAATTGTTTGGAAATAATTGCCTTAAAGGGGAAAGCAAAGAATTTAAAGGAGCTTTCAGATAAACTGATAGCCCTAAAAGGCGTTAAGCACGGAAAACTGGTTATAAGCACGACATAGCTTTATGTAGTTTTTGAAAATATAACAAATGGAAAATAAAACGCTTAAATTAGAAGAAAAAGAAAAACAACGCATAGCGCATGAAGTTTTAAGGGCGATTGGCAATATAGAATATGGCGAAGTAGTGCTTACTATACATGATTCAAAAGTTGTACAAATTGAGAAAAGGGAGAAGAGGCGGTTTAAATAAGAATTACTACTGCACCTGCAGTGTCAGATATTAAACAGTAATTTTTTCGACTGGACAACCAGAGAAAAAAGTAAAGGAGGTTGTCCAGATGCGGATAATTACATTTTTGATTGGTATCTGTTTTTTTGCAAATGTTTGTCTTGCTGATGAGTCATCTATACAGGATGAAATAAATCAGCTCAAATCCCGTATAGAAGCGTTAGAAAAAAAAGCTTCCCAGCAGGACGGTTACATTAAGTCTCAGGAGGGCACAATAAAACTTCAGGCAGACAAAATCTCTCAATACGAAACAAAACTCTCTCAGCTTGATGAAAAGCTTCATCGTGAAACTGGGCTTCCTGAACAAATCGCAAAGGGTCTTGATATTAGCGCTGGCGCAACAATGGTCGTCCAAGGAACAAATAATGTTAATAACGCATCAGACGATGCCAACCGGAACATTTCCCGTACTGATGGCTCATATTCTACGGACATTACGATAGGCAAGGAATTTGAGCAAATAACCGGTAGAGCCTTTCTGCATCTTGAAAATGGTCAAGGCGCAGGGCTTGAAGACAATCTTACCTTGTATAGTAATGTTAACCGTGATGCTGATGACGATGTTAATGTCAGAGTTACTGAAGCCTGGTATGAACAAGGGCTTTTCAACGATAAGGCAGCCATAACCTTTGGAAAGCTTGATCCTACGGTTTATTTCGATGATAACGCCGTTGCCAATGATGAAACTACGCAGTTTTTAGGCAGAATTTTCCGTAATTCACCGACAATTGAATTTTCTGATAATACAATGGGCATACGTCTTGCTTATATGCCGAAAGAGTGGGTTGAATTTAACTACGGCGTATTTGATGGGAACAATGACTGGGAAAAAATTACCGATAACCTTGTAAGTATGGGGCAGGTAACTTTTAAAACAAACTTTTTCAATCTCCCCGGTAACTACCGTATCTTAGGCTGGAGGAATAATGTTTACCATACCAAATGGCTTGACGATACGCAAACCAAAGAAAATGCCTATGGTTTTGGTTTAAGTTTTGACCAGAAAGCCAACGATGTCGTGACTCTCTTTACCCGTTATGGCTGGCAGAATCCAGAGGTTTATAATCCGGAAATTACCGCAACCGGCGATTTAAACTATTCCCTTGAACAATCCTGGAGCGCAGGCTTTCAGATTGAGGGAAAACCTTGGGGTAGGGAAAATGATGTAGTGGCTTTTGCTGTTGGCCAAATCTTTCCTTCTGATGATTACAAAGAAGCTACCGGACGTTTGGGGAAAACAGAGGGCCATCTTGAGGCTTATTATAAAATATATTGCAACAAGCATCTTTCCGTCAGCCCAGATTTCCAATATATCTGGAATCCTTTTGGAAAAGACATAGCCGATGATACAGATGGAGTATTTGTGGGAGGGATGAGGACACAGGTAGATTTCTAAGTAGGAGGTTAATATGTGGTTAGCAACAACTTCTATCGCGGCGACAGGCGCAACTTTAGCTAAATTTGTTTTACCCAAAAAATATAAATTAGATTTTTTAGCTTTAATGCTTTGGGGAGCAGCAGCAATGATTCTCATCGACCATATATTCGGATATGAGGGTGGGGCGTTTTTGGAGAAAACAACAGATGGGATGATTAGAAATAGCGCGTTATTGGGGATTACAATGTTGGTGCCCGTGTTTATAATATGGGGAATTTCACTTTTAATTTCAAATTTAAAAAGGAGGTAAAAAATGGCTTGTTTTCTTGTCCCAACAGCTGCGGCAATAGTAACAACTGCCGCAGGAAAAAAAGCTAGCGAGAAATTACACTTCAATTGGTTGAATTCAATGTTGTGGGGCGGAGTGGCAATGTTGGCAATCGAACATATCTCTCACGGCGAATTTGTTCCTTATCCACCATTTCTAACTGCTGGGCTTCCTGAGGTTTTACCGGAAATGGCAAGGGTTGGTATTCCGATGACTCTGTCTATCTTTCTGATATGGGGGATAATGGTAACGGTAGCCGCAGTAACGGGTAAAAGAGTAAAGTATATAGAAACGTTATAGAAAATTACGTTAGATATAACCAAAGCCCACCTTTTAGGTGGGCTTTGTGTTTATAAGACAATCTCAAGCTGGTTAAATTCGTTTCGTATGTTTGGAAATGGATAGATGTTTTTTATAATTTATTTTTTGAAAAAAGAATTAATAGTATATCTGTCTTCTTATGTGGGAAGTTTACAGGAATGTCATCAGATGCTATCCAAAGATTTCTCTATCCGAAGAAAGGCTTTTGATTTATAAGGCTCAAAAAGGATCAAAGAAGAGCAAGGATAAAATTGTTTTTCATTATATTGGTTTCTTAATCTTTAGAATTCACAAAATAGTATTTCCTGAACTGCTTCAGCGATTTGGCGAAGATTTACTTGAAGAAGCCATATTGGTTGTTTATAAAAAAATTGAAAGCTATAATCTTGATTATTGTGATAAGCAAGGTAACCCTAAGCCTGTAAAGCTTGTTTCTTATATTTGGAAACGAATCGATGGGTTTATAATTGATTCTTTGAAGAAAGAATTGGTTGAATCAAACTATTACAACCAGTACAGTGAATATAGTATCAAAAATACAGATTTATCGCTGATGTCCACGTCAAGAGAGGTAGACAATGCTATCTCTTAATAGCTCAATGGATTGCAGATTTTTCACCCAAAAACAACCGGACAAAACGGACAAATTAGCGAGGGATTAACCTCTCTAATCCGCGAATTTCTTGATAATCACCCTATTTAGCCCTATAATACATACTTGTAGATAGAGAGAGGTTTCCCCTCGTGGAATACGACTGGGACCCTGTCTTTTTTGCCAAAGGTAAAAAAGCGTTCCGAAGCCTTTCCATAAATTTTTCTACTCAGAAAAATTTATGGATATACAGAGGCAAGGGGCAATATTTTTTAGACGAACTCGGTGGGTGGTAAGGTAAAAAAAGGAGAGAGGATGGGGCAATTTTTATTAAAAATTAAAACTATGATTAAATTAAACTTATTCCGAAAAACTGGGATTTCGTTT